>CAYTBU010000034.1:0-14560 GCA_964436105.1 uncultured Rickettsiaceae bacterium
TCTAACTCTCATATAATACATAGTACCCGCAGTAAGAGAATCAAAATATTCATCATCCGCTAATTTACTAGTAAAGAGGTTGTTATAAACCATCATTTTACCATAAGATAATAAGACCGCAAGCTCGGGACGAGTCATTCCTTCTTTCGCAGCACCGCGTCTTGACATTTCAGCCTTAGTAGGCAAATATTCTACCGCTCTATCAAGTAAAGAATTAGATTCTAAATGCTCAACAAAGCGACCAAACATCTCTAAATTATAAGCATTAGATTTTTCTGTGATAGTAATTGCCTGAGTCTGTTTAAAATTATCTTCTAATACTAAGTGAGCGACCTCATCTGTCATACTAGTAAGCAATTTATTACGCCCCTCTAGATCAAGCCCCCCCTTAGAGATAGCCTGTCCTAGAGCTATTTTGATATTTACTTCATGGTCAGAACAATCAACGCCTGCTGAATTATCAATAAAATCAGTGTTAATACGCCCACCATTTCTACTAAATTCGATACGTCCACGCTGAGAAACCCCTAGATTCCCCCCCTCTCCTATTACTTTAGCGCCAACATCTCTACCATTACAACGCAAGTTATCATTGGCTTTATCCCCTATTTCGAGATGACTTTCATCGGAGGCTTTAATGTAAGTGCCGATTCCGCCGTTCCATAATAAATCCACTTTCGCCTTTAAAAGTAAATTAATCATCTGATCTGGTTCAACTTCTGAAAATTTAACTCCTAATAAAGCCTGAACCTCTGTTGTTAGTGCAATTTTCTTATCTGCGCGAGAAAACACACCACCACCCTTACTGATCAGCTTAGGGTCATAATCAACCCATTTAGAGCCCGGTAAATCAAATAACCTTTTACGCTCTTTAAACGAAGATTCTGGCTCTGGGCTCGGATCCAAGAATATATGCATATGATTAAAAGCCGCAACTAACTTAATAGAGCTTGAGAGTAACATACCATTACCAAACACGTCGCCTGACATATCACCAATACCAACAACGGTAATAGGATCTTTTTGTACATCTTTACCCAAAGTGGCAAAATGATTAGCCACAGCAATCCATGCGCCTCTTGCTGTAATTGCCATTTTTTTATGATCATAACCAGCAGACCCACCCGAAGCAAAGGCATCTCCTAACCAAAAATTATATTCTGCAGATACTTCATTTGCATAATCAGAAAATGTTGCTGTGCCTTTGTCAGCCGCCACTACCAGATAGGGGTCTGCATCATCTAGCATAATTGTATGCTCTGGGTGAACTATTTTACCCTCCACGACATTATCTGTAAGATCTAATAGCCCCCTTAGAAAATTTCTATAGCATTCTACTACTTTTGCCATATAGACACTGCGTTCCATAGAATCAGCCGTAACCCTTACAAAGAAACCACCTTTAGAACCCACAGGTACAATCACGGCATTTTTAGTCATTTGCGCTTTCATTAGCCCTAAAACTTCCGTTCTGTAATCTTCACCACGGTCAGACCAACGAAGCCCTCCGCGAGCTACCTTTCCGCCCCTTAGATGAACACCTTCAAATTCATTAGAATATACAAAAATTTCAGCATGCGGTACTGGACGAGGCAGACCTGGAACTTTTGAGGAATCAAATTTGAATGAAATATAATTCTTGATCGAACCATCTTTATGATACTGATAACAATTTGTTCTTGTTATAGCCAAAATAAGACTCAGTAGTGAACGTAGCACCTTATCTTCAGCGCTGCTTTTTACTAAAGCTAAATATTCCTCTAAATTATTATGCATTTTCTGCTCTAATTCTTGAGAAAATTTCGCGGGATTAAATTTAGCTTCAAACAACTTTAACAAATCAAACGCGAAACTATAATGCTTGATCAAAGTTTGCTTAACATATTCTCGGTCATAAGCAAAACCAGTTTGCTGCAAATACCCTATCAAACCTTTAAGAATAATAATTTGACGCCAATTGAACCCTGCAAGCATCACTAATTTGCATATTGAATCAATAGGCAATAAACCACTCGACATCTTCGCCATGGCATCTTCAACATTATTCTTTACATACTCAGCCTCATCAGACGACTTATGCTCAGGAATAACATTAAATTGATAAATCCAGAAATTTTCCTCACCAATCAACTCAAACATCTGCTCATTAATAGCTTTAAAACCAAGGTTTTCTATTAGTGGTAATAAATCAGACAAATTCTGCTTAAGCTTAGTGTAAATCTTAATCTGATAATAATCACTATCTACTATATTAAGATTAAATAAACTAAGCTGCTCATCCGATAACCTAGCAATATAAGTAATATCAAGAGCAGCTGGAATTGCACTGAATTGATATTGATAGTTCTTTGGGAAGAGAGAGACATAGGATATTAAAGTTTGCGCCTCATATTCATCATATTTTTTATGTATAGCTTTTGTTAAAGCATCATGCCAATTAGCTGAAATATTGTCGATATCACTTTCTATATCCTGCATATTAATCTCTGAAACATCAAGATCATTAATCGCTAAAGTAATGTATAAATAAGAAAAATTGTTTTCTATCTCTTTGATATAATCGGTCAAAATATTGGTTTTAAATTTATCAGCAAAATATTGGTTGATGTTGTAATGCACATCAGGGGTCAAACGCTCACGAGGCAACAACAATAAAATATTAACAAATTCGGCAGAGTGTCCGGGATTCACAAACACTTTTAGACTATTGGTCGACATTGCAGAAAGAATATGCGTCGAAATACATTCAAGCTGATCGTCCTCGATATTAAACAAAAACTCTCTAGGCAAAGCCTCAGTAACTGCTCTCAGTTTTTTATAATTATAACCACCCATCACAAAACCCGATGATTTAAGCAGCTTTTGAAGTTTTTTTCTTAAGATAGGGATTTCATTGACGGATTGATAATAGATAGCTGAACCATAAAGCCCTACAAAAACATAAGTCCTGCCAGACGAAGTTACTTTAACATAATCCATAAAAGTATTTTTATGGATTGGAGACAATTTGCTCACTTGCCCCAAGGTTATATCCTCGCCCCTTTTTTTATCCTGATAAATTAAAGAAGCGGCAGCACAAATCTCATCATCACCAACAGAAGCAATCAACACACCATTTTTATTATACTCTCCGTAGCCAAGAAAAGTGAAATGATCATCTTTAATCCATTGCATAAAATCATACGACTCACCACTCATGTCTTTAGCTACTAAATCCACCTTATTTAAAAGATCCGGCCATGATTTATAAATTGTGCTCACTTTATCGAGTAGATTAAGGACTTGCTCTTGTAATTTAGCGATGAATTGATCATTTTTATTAAGATAAAAAATCACACATACTAAAGATTCTTTTGTAGAATTGCTTTCACCTATAGACTCTAAAGCGCCATTGCTATCTCGGGCAGCAGAAAGAACGGGATGAAAGATAAATTTTGGGATTATGCCAAGCTTTGCAAACAAACATTTCAAAGAATCAATAATAAAAGGTTTGTCATCATTGATTAATTTAAGAGACAAAAATGGCTTTGAGTTATTCTCACCCTTTAGAATTTCTATCTTTGGCGCTGATGCTGTCCTATTTTGGAAAAAATTATATGCTTCTCTTGCGAAGCCAATAAACATCTCATCTTGATCTTTTGTTACATAATCGATTGGCAAATAAGAAAAGAAACCTTCTGCAAACTTCTTAAATAAATCATTGCTATTGCCTTTACAAGTTGCTTCAGCAAGAAATTTATTATAACCTGGATTCTTGCATATAAGGTTATCGAATACTGTAAGATGATTTTTGTTATCTGTCATAATAATTTCTAGTAACTATTTTTATTAATATCGCATATTATATCATTATCAGCATAAAGAGGAAGCATAAATGGATACTATATTCGCACAAAGTTCAGCGCCAGGAAAATCTGGAGTAGCTGTGTTTAGGATATCAGGGCCATTATCACTAGAAACCGCGAGACAGTTAACGAATTTGGACAACATTGAACCACGCAAAATTTATTTAAAAACTCTTACTGACCAAACTGGTATGGCAATTGACCATGCAATGATAACATACTTTAAAGCGCCGCATAGTTTCACAGGTGAAGATGTAATCGAACTTCATACGCATGGCAGTATTGCCATTGCTAACCTTCTGACTCAAACCATCTTAAATACCGGAATCATTAGAATGGCAGAACCAGGAGAATTTGCTAAACGAGCGTTTTTAAATGGCAAAATAGATCTAACTAGCGCTGAAGGTTTGGCTGACTTGATTGAGTCCGAGACTTTAATGCAACATAAACAAGCTATTAGACAAATGGGTGGAGAATTAGAAACGATATATAGCGACTTCCGCTCCGACCTCTTAAAAATCATTAGCCTACTTGAAGCTTTTA
The DNA here is from genome assembly GCA_964436105.1 of uncultured Rickettsiaceae bacterium. GTDB lineage: Bacteria > Pseudomonadota > Alphaproteobacteria > Rickettsiales > Rickettsiaceae > JAGOJE01. Next base: position 4,389 of record CAYTBU010000034.1, read on the forward strand.
TCGATTTTCCAGAAGAAGAAATTCCTCTTGAGACACTATCTAGCATAGAAAATACTATTCTACACTTAACTGATAGCATTACAAAGCATCTCAATGATAACAGGCGTGGGGAAAGATTGCGTAATGGCCTGATGCTAACAATAGTTGGCGCTCCCAATGTTGGTAAATCCAGCCTACTTAATTTTCTTGCGCAGAGAGAGGTAGCCATAGTATCTAGCATCGCTGGCACTACTCGTGATATCATCGAAACTCATCTAGACATTGGAGGCTATCCAATCATTCTAAGAGATACCGCTGGCCTGCGCAGCAATTCTTCGGACACGATAGAGCAAGAAGGAATAAGAAGGGCTTTTGAAAGTGCAAAAACTGCTGATATTAAAATTATAATGTTTGATATTGAAAATATTCACACGCCAGATCAAGAATTACTAAATTTAATCGATGACAATACTATTGTATTAGTAAACAAAGTTGATTTAAACAATCAAATCACTAGCGATCTAAACCCTATTCCTATTTCATTAAAACAAAAAATTGGATTAGATACAATAATCAAAGCGTTAGAAACAAAAGCAGCCATGATTGCTAGGCCAGCAGAAACTCCTGGCATTACTAGGGAAAGACACCGCCATCATTTAAACCAAGCTTTAAGCGCCTTAAACCAATGTAACATTCATCGAGACCTGGTATTGGCGACAGAGGATATACGAATAGCAATACGCTATTTAAGCACCCTTACCGGTAAAATTGAGGTTGAAGAAATATTAGGCGAAATTTTTTCAAAATTCTGTATAGGAAAATAATATGCAAGGCGTAATCAAAGATTGGTTAAAATATCTTGAATTAGAACGCTCTTATTCACACCATAGCATTATCTCTTACCATAATGATCTTAAATCATATCTCGAATTTCTCCATGATTATAATGGGGAAGAAATCACCTTAAGGGCTCTAATGAACGCTGATTTGCGCACAGTACGCAGCTGGCTTGCAAAGCGCAAAAATCAAGATTACTCTCCTACTTCGAGCGCTAGAGCGTTATCAAGTATCAAAAACTTCTATAAATTTCTGCATTACAGCAAAGGCGCTACAAATAACATCATTTTTTCTGCTCGCGCCCCCAAAAAAGCTAAACCTCTGCCAAAAGCCCTTTCTGTAGAAGATACAACGCTAGCTATCAACAAAATAGAACATTATGGTAAAAATGATTGGCTATCCTTACGTGACAAAGCTTTATTATTGCTGATATATGCATCAGGACTACGCATATCAGAAGCATTATCACTAACCAAGCAGCATTTATTACAAGACAATATTCGAATATTAGGTAAAGGAAATAAAGAACGCCTCATCCCATGGATTAAGTTGGCAAAATCAACCATAGAAGAATATTTAAACTTAATACCTTACGATGTAAGTACGGGACCCATATTCTTAGGCGAGAGAGGAAAATCCCTACAAGCACCTGTGTTTAGAGGGCAGTTAATCAATTTACGCAGACATTTAGGCCTACCAGAATATCTTACCCCTCACGCTTTTCGCCATAGCTTTGCCACTCATCTTTTAGAAAATGGAGCAGATTTACGCTCAATACAAGAATTACTAGGACACACAAGCCTATCAACCACGCAACGATATACCAAAGTAAATATCAAACGTTTATCTGATGTCTATAAAGATTCCCATCCAATAAAATGATTAACGATAATGAGAATATCGAATCACCTGAGCAGGATTCATAAACATCTTAGCGCCATTATCTCTCACGCATTTATTAAATAACACATGCTCACAATCCCCGCGGTCAGAGCTATACTTACAATCCTTCACAAACTCACGCTTATATATAGCAAGACCTCCAAAACAGGAAGATACTGGCACTAAATCAGACTTTGGATCATAAATTTTTTGCCCCTTAGGAACTATACTAGACCAATATTGAACGCTTGATACATCGTTAATTCCATATGGAAATTCATCATTACGAAAAGCAAACATATCGTACATTTTACCCTCTTTCGTAAAAATACCATTTGTACACACAGCGCCCCATTGAGCAAATTCACTAAAAGAATCAAAAACACCTCTAATATCAAAACCATACGACATATCCATATCAACAGGAATCATGATATCAAAATTATCGTATGAGGCATTTTTCATTGCATCTAAATATTTGTTTCTAATATCAGCAAGAAAACCAATGCTTGGACGCTTCTTATTAGCAAAACTTTCTGAGATTACTTGCACTTTAGGGTTTCGTTTTGACCAAGCCAATAAAACTTCTTTCGTCCCATCAACGGAGTCATTCTCAAAAATAATCACCCGATAGTCAGCAAAAAATTCACCTAGATATTCTATATGCCTCATCATAATTGGTAGATCAACAACATTATCTCTAGCGATACCGGTTACAACTGCGCGGTGCTTTTGCATCTCCAGCTTACCCGCCTGAATTACCGATGAATCTATAAAATTAAGATTAGATAGTTTTTCTAATGGGATATTATCATCAGCGGATAATCCTCGTAAAAAATCCTTTATTATTTGATGCGATTTTTGCTTAATAATTTTATTGGCTTTCTCTTCAAGCAATGTATCACAAAGGTCGGGCAAAATAAATAGAGCCGCTATAATCAAAACAAAAATACCAATATATTTTTTATATTTCATAAAACCCTACTCCCATTACCAAAACCTCAGGACTATTATTATGCACTCTGATAGTATGAAAGTCATAGGAACCATCCGTTCCTTCGGAATCAGTTCTGCAACATCTAGAATCATGAGCGCTTAGCTCAATCCTGTCAATGTTTTGTATGTTATTCCAAATATCTATTGGATTCCAAATATTTTTACTATGAGCTGCCATAATAAAGTCTATCTCATTCATCTCTGTAAAAAGGGATAGCGTTTCTAAATCATCTGCACTAATTTTTTCCTCTAAATGAGGATTGTTGTCCAGCAAATCAGTCAAGAACGTCATGGCCATTTCAATTCCTATGACACGTTTAGACAAACACTCTTTGATATATAAATCAGTCTCACCACCAACTAAATCTTTTGCCGTCTTACAATCATTGTTTTTTATTAATACAGACGCTCTTTTAGTATATAATAGCTGCACTATTTCTAGATTATTATTTTCTACAGCCCACATTAAAGCTGTATAACCACTTTGATCAACCTCATCAAGCTTAGCATCCCCATTTTCAATTAATATCTTTACAATCTCAGGGTGATTATTTACCCCCCCTACCATTAACGCAGTTCTACCTTGAGCATTTTTTATATTAATGTAAGAACCTGCTGTGATTAAATTTTCTATTATTGTAATATTATTTAAATTTACTGCATGTATAAGAGCGGTATTACCTTCTTGATCTTGTTGATTAACATTGAATTTTCGCTCATTAATTAAACTCTGAATCCCGGCCCAATCATTTGCTTGAATTAACTTTATTATATCTTCCATAGCTCCCACCCTAATTAAGACTAAGTTATTAATACCATCACAATCAATATAGGTCAACTCGGCTCTTGACTTTTAGAAGCAAATAATATAATTTGCGTCTTTAATCATGGCGAGTGTAGCTCAGTTGGTTAGAGCACCAGATTGTGGATCTGGGGGTCGCCGGTTCGAACCCGGTCACCCGCCCCACCCTTAAATTCCTTATATATCTATATGAAACCTACCGTAGCACTAGTTGGAAGACCAAATGTTGGCAAATCCACATTATTTAATCGTCTATCTAATCGTAAAAAAGCAATTGTACACGACCAAGCCGGCGTAACACGCGACCGTAAATACGCAGACGCAAGCCTTGGACCCGTTGATTTTATTGTGATTGACACTCCATGATTAGAAGAAGCTGAGGCCGGATCAATAGAGCATGGCATGACTAGCCAAACTTTGCATGCAGTACAAATGGCTGATTTAGTATGTTTAGTAGTAGATGGTAGTATTGGTGTCACGCCTAGCGATAAGTTTTTTGCTAACCTAATACGCAAAAATAACAAAAACTTTATTCTCCTTGCTAATAAATGCGAAAAACACACGAATGCAGATAATAGCTATTTAAAACTAGGCTTTGGCACTCCGATAATGATCTCAGCAGAACATGGACTTGGCATGGCTGATTTATGCGATGAATTCTTGGCAAAACTCCCAGATAATAAAAATGCACCAGCGGACCCTTTCAAAACCGATAAAATGCAGATCGCTATTGTAGGACGCCCCAATTCAGGCAAGTCCACATTCATTAATGCTCTGTTAAAAGAAAACAGAGTACTCACAGGCCCCGAGGCTGGTATTACAAGAGATTCTATTGAGATAGAGTGGGAATATAAAGACCAAGTCATCACATTAGTAGACACCGCTGGTCTACGCAAGAAAGCTAATATCGACCAAAGTCTTGAGAAGATGTCCTCGCATGACACCATCACTAGTATTAAATATGCTAATACCGTAATTCTAATGCTTGATGCTACCAGGCCGCTTGAACAGCAAGATCTTAATATTGCAAACTTCGTTATTAGCGAAGGTAGGTCTCTAGTCCTTGCAATGAATAAATGGGATTTAGTAGTAGATAAAAAAGCCTTTAAAAGCGAATTTGACTATATGCTAGAACGAGATTTATCTCAAATATCAGGTATTCAATATGTATATTTATCAGCCCTCAAACGGGAAAATATATATGAGGTGATAGATACTTGCCTCGATGTATATAACATATGGAATAAAAAAATCCCTACCCCAAAACTTAATAAATGGCTAGAATGGGTATTGTTTCAACATGCATTACCTTTACAAAAGAATGGCAGAAGACTAAGAATCAAATATGCTACTCAAATTAAATCTCGCCCACCAACATTTAAATTCTTTTGTAATATTGCGGATAATATTCCTCCGTCATACAAAAGATATTTAGTCAACGAACTAAGAAAGCATTTTGAAATGCCTGGTGTACCTATTAGAATGGAATTTTTAAGCACCGCCAACCCATATAAAAAATAATTCTATGGCGAATATTCTGCTAACACGATCCGCCATAGAAAATCAATTAACGTCAGAAAAGCTGTCATCACTAGGTTTTAGTAGCATCTCTTTGCCGATAATATCCCATCAGAACTTAAATCTAGAAATCACAGATCAAAGCACTCATATTATCATAACTAGCAAACACGCCGCGGGGCTTCTAGCTAAGGCTATAAAACACAAGGTTGAGTGTTGGGTTGTAGGCAAAGAATCTGCTGCTATTTTAAGTAAAAATCCCAATATTGAAGTTACTGGTATCGCAAAAAATCTACAGTCATTATTAGAAATAATATCTTTAGTGCCAGAGGATGAAGCCCTTATTTTTTTTAATAAAACCATTTATTATTCTGGCGATGTCATTACCCACGACTTACCATCATTCATCCCAAGACAAATAATATATCACACATCTTACCTTAGTGAAATAGAACCGGAAGTAATAGAGCAGATAAAAATCACAGCTATTAAATATATTTTTGTGTATTCAAAAAACTGCGGTACAACCCTAATCAACCTAATCCACAAACATAATCTATTGCCATATCTGCAAGATTCTGCTCTAATAGCAATAAGTCCAGAAGTGTCAAATCTATTTGAAGGTATAAATCTTAAAAGGTTACACGGTGCGGAGCCAACTTTTGAACATATGATTAAGATATTAATAGAACATGAACAACAAATTATTTAGCCACAAAGGTAAGTTACTCGCCTGGATATTCATTTTAATAGCACTAAGTTCTATCCATTTAAGCGATCATATATTGACTCAAAACACAACTACTGAGCCAGTTGTAGAATTAATACCAGTCGTAGTTTCTAACCCCTCTTCAGTCGGCGTGGAAGAGAATGTGCGCGAAATTGAAGATGAGTTAGCAATTCCTGATCCAATCATTACTGATGACGAACAAAAAATTGAACAAACCATCACGCCAGCAGTAAAACCTACCAGCAAAATTGGCCAAGAATTAGTTATAGTCCATTATTTAATTACAAAATTCTTACAAAATCTAGACTATAGCCACGAGCTCCAAAAATTAGATCGCCATTATTTACCTCAAGAGATAAATACAATATTAGATCAAATGCATAATTATGCAGCTACATATCTAGCCCCCCTTAAGCAGGAACAAGAAGCTTCAGACAAAAAGATAACTGATAGAATAATTGGTCATTTTATTAAGATTAAAAAGCTAACTAATAAAGAAGTAGAGCAAAAATCACTCTACCAAGATATTCTTAAGGATCTACATATCATTGAAGATTATTTCTTCTCTCCGAAATCTCTAGATAAGATTAGTAATTATGATTAGACTTTTATGCCTCATATTTTTGATCATTGTATCATATCTTGGTTTTAGCATTATCAATGAATATGATACTAATATTCACATAGAAGTTCTAAACTACAATATAGACATTAGTAGTTTCTTTGCACTCTCAATAATGCTAGTTGTTTGCATAATAATATCCTTATTTATCAAACTCTTATCCTTTATAATTAATACTCCAAACCTTATTTCTCAGCGTATCAAAACATCAAAGACCGAACATAATATAAAACAATTGATTAATGCTTATAGCTTTATCTTGTCAGGCAATAAATCAGAAGCAAGGGCTCTCATATCTCGCATTAAGAATGAATTACCAACAGAATTGACTGCGCATATTTACCTCCTATTAAGCGAGCTAGAAACTGAAGCGGAACAAAAATCTTATAATTTAAAGCATCTATTAGATTTTCCTGGATATAAGCATTTTGCGACTAAAGCGCTGGCTGAGTATTTCTTCAAATATCAATATTATCAGCAAAGCCTCGAGTATATTAAGCAAACCCCGAATTTAAAAAATGACATTGAAGCGCAAAAAATCCTGATCACAATATATGCAAAGCTACAAAATTGGGAAGAATGCGAAAATAGCATAAATAATCTAGAATCACTAAAACCAGAGTTGTTAAAAGAGCTAGAGCCTGAAATTGCAAACCTTTATTTTGTGGCTGCTAAAACAATGCTAGAAAATGGCGAAGACGATAGGGCTGCTTATTATCTTAAACAATCTTTGACCTACCAAACAAATTTTATTGAAGCGATTGATCTTCTATGCTCTCTTAATATCAATTCTGGAAAAGGAAAATTAAACAAACCATTTATAGAAAATGCCTTTGCCATCTCTCCATCATTTGAATTATGCGAATTATATGCACGGTCTACAAATCTTAAGGCCAAAGAGACATATCAAGAGCTCGCATCTTTAGTAGATAGTAGAAAGCATCTTGGAGTTTTTATGGCTTTTGCTGCCTATCTAGGTCTAGATGATGAGATTAAAGCACTTAAAGAATCAATCGAATAAATGATACCAGAGCTCCCCAAACTCATATTAGATGAAGAGCAACACGCATTAATTGCTAAATTGGATGACGTAGCAAAATCTCTTAAACCCAGCCTATTTAAAAGCATTTTTAGCAGCAAAACTAAAGCTGGCATTTATATTTATGGAGGAGTTGGCCGTGGTAAAAGCCTGATCTCAAGGTTTTTCTTCCGTAGCGCCCCAGGGCACAAATTATTTATACATTACCAAGACTTTATGCGCACATTGCACAAAGCGCTACATCAACAAGAATCTAAACATAAAGCCAATGCTATTGAGGTACTAGCAAAAGAATATGCAAAGAAAGCTAGCTTAATTTGCCTAGATGAGCTTGAAATCAAAGACATCACGGATGCCATGATTATTGGCAGGCTTTTTGCAGAACTTAGAAAGCGCAAAGTATATATTTTAATCACTACCAATATTGCTCCACAGGATTTATATAAAGACGGCCTACAAAGAGAATTATTCCTACCTTTCATCGATATGATAATCAAAGATTTTGATATTTTTGCTTTCAAGAATGGAAATGACTATCGCCTTAAGCAAATCTCATCATCTAAGCGTGTATTATATCCACTGGGCCAAGATACTAAGGAGCAAATAGATAATATAATCTTACATCTTGTAGATACAGACCATTACAACCCAACCACGCTGCATGTATTTGGCCGCGAAGTGACCTTCCCCAAAACCTACAAAAAGGTTCTGATCAGTAGCTTTAATGAGCTTTGCCAGAACAATTTATCCTACAATGATTATATCGAAATTTGCCAACATTTTTCCACTATAATTATAGAAAATGTCCCAATCCTTCACGCGGAAAATACTGATGAAGCGATAAGATTCATTAATTTAATTGATAATATATATTTTAACCATAATTTACTCTTTATTACTATGGCAGCTCCGCCGGAGGAGCTATATCTTAATGGTAAGAGATCGCTTGAATTTAAGCGCACCATTTCAAGGTTACATGAAATGGAATCTGATAATTATTTTAACAATGCGAAAAAATGACAAAACCTCTTTTTATCACCTTTGAAGGTGGCGAAGGCAGCGGCAAAAGCACGCAGAGCCGTATGCTGCATCAATATTTATTAGCGCAAGGGCAAAAAGCAATATGGACAAGAGAGATTGGCGGTACAAAAGAGGCTGAAAAAATCAGAGAACTCATCATGAATGAAGATCTACTCGATATGAGCACCCTCCTTCTTATCATGGCTGCAAGATTTGAACATATAAACAAAGTAATAAAACCCGCTCTCGCATCTGGAGCATTCGTCATATGCGATCGCTTTGTTGATTCGAGCCTTTGCTATCAAGGCGATGCTATTGGTATGGATAAGATAGCCCAATTACATTCTGTGATATTTGATAGCTTCATGCCAGATCTCACTTTTTTTATTGATATCACCCCCTCTATTGGCCTTAGCCGAGCAATGGCCAGAGGTGATGCTAATAAATTTGAAGAAAAGGCCCTGGAGTTTCATAATAAAGTACATCATAATTTCAAAAATTTAGCTACGTTATATCCAGAGAGGATTATTACAATAGATGGAACACAAGAACTGGGTAAGGTTCATGAAGAGATTGTAGGATTTATTCTGGCTCGAAAATAATAGAGAAAATATATGAAAGAAATCAACATCATAGAAGCATCACTTAATGATTACCCACTGATCCAAAATATGGCCAGGTTTTATGTTTATGATCTATCTAGAGAATGTGGACATATTTCTTCAGACTGGGCATTGCCTGCTGATGGTCTATATGAAAGCTTTGATTTTAAATGTTATTTTGAAGATCCATCGCGCAAAGCTTACTTAGTAAAAATTAAAGATGAAATTACTGGTTTTGTTTTGCTAAATAAGGAAACTGAAGATAACACAAACAATTGGAATATGGGTGAATTTTTTATTCTAGCTAAGTTCCAAAGCAAAGGAATTGGCGAACAAGTTACTCATATAATATGGAAAAAACACCCTGGCACTTGGGAAGTATCGGTGATTCCAGAGAATCAAAAGGCTCTAATTTTTTGGAAAAAAGTAATCAGTAACTTTACTAATGGTATTTTTAATGAAACCATCAAAGAAGTAACCTACGATCAGCATCAACCAAAACGTGTTATTTTTACCTTTGATACAACAATGAAAGAGCTAGAAGAGAGGGGTTCAGAAATATTAACTCGACCATCCATTATTTCGGATATAAATACATTTGTGTCAATGTCCAAAGTAAAACGCCTATCTTACGAAAAAGCGCAACCCAAATTTTGGAAATATGCAGGACCAGAGGCTGAATCTTCCCAAGCAAGATGGTTTGAAGAATTGCTATCTCATAATGAGTATATAATGCTAACTGCACAAAATAATCAAGAAATCGTGGGTTTTATTATTGGTAGGTTAATTCCCGCTCCCGAAGTATACAATCCAGGTGGACTAACATTAATGATCGATGATTTTTGCGTTATATCAGAAAATCTCTGGCCATCTGTAGGAGTAAAATTACTAGAAAGCATAAAGCATGAAGCAGACAGAAAAGGAGCGGCTCAGATTCTTGTAGTTTGTGGCACGCATGACTCTGCTAAACGCCAATTTCTTAAAAATCAAAAACTAACCATAGCTTCAGAATGGTTTGTTGGAGATATTGTATGAACAATAACAATATCTCCTTCACCATACTTCAAGAAAGCCTAAATTATCTCCATGTTGCTGAACTAAAAGATTATTGCTCATCTCTCCTGCTCTCTACACAAGGTACGAAA
>CAYTBU010000034.1:14570-15322 GCA_964436105.1 uncultured Rickettsiaceae bacterium
TGCTAGAATAATACATTTTCTTAAAACGGGAGAGAAGATTGAAGTTCCAAAATATCCGGCTATTTCCTGCGCTAGAGCTAGTAAAACTGTAGGACCACAGCCTGATGGCTTGATGCTCAAAGGATTATATAAAAACGATTTAAAAACGCGTATCTTCTTTAAAAATCTTATAGGTGAGTATTTTCATTTTACCGCTTTCGGTATAGATTGGCTAGAAGAGCGATGGATGGAAGGTAAGCCACCAACCTACCGAGAATTTGCAACAATGTGGCAAAAGGAATATGCTTTTAGGAAAGAAAATGGTAGTACACCAAAAGACGAATGGGCTTATATTAATTTTGTGCAAAGATATTTAAAAGCTAACCCTGATGCGAAGCAAAAAGACATCCTCAAATATTGGAATCTAGAAAGGCATCATCATAAAGGCGTGGTAGAACAATTAACCAATATCGCCAAATAATATTGGTAGACCTTAGAGGATTTGAACCTTAGGGCCTAGTGATTAGGAATCACTCGCTCTATCTAGATGAACTAAGACTCCAGAAATTTAATGATCGATGATTTTTGCGTAGAATCAGCAAATCTTTGGCCATCCGTAGGGACAAAATTAGTACAAAGCATAAAGCATGAAGCAGACAGAAAAGGAGCAGCTCAGATTCTTGTAGTTTGTGGCGCGCATGACTCTGCTAAACGCCATTTTCTTAAAAATCAAAAACTAACCATAGCTTCAGAATGGTTTGTTGGAGATATTG
>CAYTBU010000035.1:0-15314 GCA_964436105.1 uncultured Rickettsiaceae bacterium
GATGATTGCAGTACCATAATCATAGTCGCCAGAATTAGGAACCTCAAATGGAGATGAAACATGATAAATCTTACTCTTACACATCAGCATTATCCACTGAGTCTAATTGTGGTAGAATACCAAGGAGGAGCGTTCTACTATCTATGTCTGTGTTATTATAAGATGCAAAACAAGCGGCATAATCCTCGTCTTGGCGTAGAACATCTACTGCAGTGCGATAATTATCGTCCGTAGCACTAACATCTGCGTTATGCTCAATCAAACATCGCATTACAGGAAAAGCATTACTAATAGCAGCAGCGTGCAGAGGTGTCCATCCGTAATCATTCTTTATATTAACAAGCCCAGGATCTTGCTTTAAAAGCCAATCTAAAACATCTACACAGCCCTCCAATGCCGCATAGTGAATTGGTAAGCTACCCTCATTGTCAAAATGATACAAACTTACACCTCTTTCATAAAAGATTTTTACCATTTCTAAATTACCCATACGAACTGCAGTGTGCATAACAGATTCATGCGTACCTTTACCTCTAAAACTTAAATCATCCTTAGTAAGCTTCATCAATTCAGTTATATTATTGGTTTTGATAAAATTTTCTACTTTATTAATTTTATCTGTAGCAACTTTTAATTTTTCACTTATTGCAGCAACAAGCGTCTCATCCCATCCTTCGCTTCTTAGTCTTGCTGTGTTTGACTTTGCAAGTCCAACATCAACTTGTAATTTTATCTGCTGCAGATGTTCCTGAGATAAAAATGCTTGAGGAATTTCTTGAAGCGTTTGTTCCGCACTTTTAAAATCTTCTAAACCAACTTGGCACACAAGTTTAAGTGTAAAAAGATCACTCAATAATTCCGGTGGAATTTTTTGATTAAAATCAGAACTTAATGCACTTAGCACTTTAAGAACTATGTCGTACTTACCAAGTTTAATCATTTCTTTGCATGCAAGTATATTAAGTGCACTTATTGATCTGTTTTTTAAAATAATTTGTTCATAACATTCGGCGAGGTTATTGTTTTGGGGGTTTTTCTGCAATAATTCTACCATTAAATCAAGATAGATCTCGGTCATTTCTGCTGGTAAATCAAAGACTGTACCCTTCAGATGATTGGGCATTTTTCCATTATTTACAAAATTTCGTATTCCTATTGTTTTAAAAAGTGGTTCTAGTGCCTCAAAAAGTTCTTTAGAAGTTGGTGAAATTTGTATTGTGCTCTGTAATTTTAGAACTTCTTGAATCATTTGATCCATAGCATTATTATCATCTGGAGTACTTGCTACGTTTATTACAGAATCAAGAAGCTTTAGATAGTCTAATTTTTTTTTCAATTCAGCAATCTCTTTTGTGTACTGAGTTTTTAAATTCATTACAAGGCTATCTAGCTTTTTATGACGATACGCATACTCTACACCCCTGTATGCAATACAATCGTTTATACTATTACAAACCTTATCTAATTCTTCACGACAATCTTTTAATGCAGACAACACACTAGCTTGATCTGTAAAATCAGTATTTGTAAGAATATTAATCATTGTCTTATTGAAATCTAACTCTGCATCTTTTTGTTTTTTTAAAAGATTTGCGAACTTGCTATTTTTTTTAAATTTATGAATACTATCAGCTGGCGTTTCAAGTCTTGGTTGATAAATTGCTCTTAAGATGCTTGGCGCGTATTTGTGAACCTCACTTACATATTGTGTGTAATCAATCTTGCTAGATACGTAAGTGCTTTCACTATTTAGAGCCACAAGATATTCATCTATACCTCTTGGACCACTCCATATTACACCTTCATTCCAGTGATTTAATACTTCCATCATATACACCTATCGCAATTATTCTGATTATTATCAACACAATGTTCTATTTGTATTTTACTCAGTAAAAAATAAGTTGTGTATATTTAAAATAAAACATCAAAAAACCTTAGCTCCTATAATACCAGTGTATGCATTGAAAATGTAGCAATAGATCCGACGACAAATAGAAAATTACTCTCTCTATCAGGGTGGCGTCATAATTTTACTTTCTTCACCTCTGGCAATACATAAGCATTTAAACTATGGGTTTTATCATTCACCATTTGAAAAATCCTTTTAGGTACTGGATAATTCAATTTCATCATGACTAATAAAATAACTTAGACCTAGCTTAATCCTAAACATATATTAAACCTATAATATATTATTAATCCCAGTATACCATAGGTTCAATCATTAAACAAGCACAAGCGAAGTTGAAGCTATGGCATGGTATATAAAATTTAGCATGGAGCCCGATAATCAAGATAATTTGGATGATTTGCCGCATTTAGAAACATTAAGTTTGGATCGTACATCTATTATTGAGACCGAATTAGCTGGAGATCTTTGAAAAAAACTCTTATAAATCAATTGGTTACAACGCGAAGTAATAATTCTATAATGTTTGTTATGGTCATCGTTCATCATTATTGTATTTCACAATGTGCTATGGTACAATGGGGTTATTAAGTGTAAATCTTAAGTTTACAATAGTTATTTCGTAGGTAAGATATGCAAAGAAGAATTGAAAGGGTTAAAAGTACAGAGACACGAGAGGTTTTAGATTTTAGAGCTTTGTCTCAAAATGAAGATGGTACAAGTGATTTTATCTCTCTCGCCGAAGATCCAATAACAGCTCCTATAATCCAAGAAATAAGAGAATCCTCAATTACTCCAACCACTTTTGTTTCAAGAGAGTTTCAGAATAGCTTTGATGATCAGTGGTACATAGAGCAATATGCATATAAAACTAACAATGTAGTACGTTTTGGGATTAATCATTTATCAGATCAAGTCTTTTCGTCGCTTTCAAGTGAAAGCGTCCCATTATTTGATGTTACCGCCTGTGCAGCTAGCACTGCAAAATCCTCTAGCAAATACACTAAAGATGATGCTACACAAATCCCTCTCTGCCAATTAGAAACGTTATTACTAAATAAGGCCTGCAACTATTTACTATCTGCGGAAGAGGATACTAGGGCGGTGTTAGTAGATATCTTTGTTAGGGTGAATGGTGGAACCAGCAATGGCTCTGTTAATTGTAAAGGTAGAGTACCAGAGATGCATACGGTGGTTTTATATAAAAATCCCACGGTAACACCACCAGAATTGACAGAAGGTAAGGGGGCAGAAACAACGACCTCAGCTCCGCGTGAAATAACAGTGATAGACCCAAGTAATTTTATCTTTAGTAGCCATTTATCAAATTATAATAACTTGGGTGCTACTGTTCATGAAGGTGATATCTCATTTACCATTAACACAATACATAAAGCTATACAAATATATCAACCTGTCACAAAAGATATAGGCTCAGCACCGAACCAATCGAGAGATTGCACGGATCTTGCAGTTAAGCTGGCCCTGGGGTTTAATAGCATTTTGGAGTATAAAAGTTTGATAACTTTTGATGATGTAGTGAGTTGTTCTCTCATACAGAGCTTATCTAATGTCAGTGCAATAGACCACGATATTATAACGCCCTCTCTACCGGTTAGAATGAAGCAAACTTCAAATCTCAGCGCTGTCACACTTTTTAATAAAATAGAACATTCTATTAAAAATAATCATACTTTAATACTACATGCCATTTCTTTGGAAGAATCCGCTAAGGCGAAAACGGCAGTTGTAGATATATTAAGTCATAGCGTTTATGATCCGGTAACAGAATTTTATACGACACTTACTAACTTATTGGAACATAATTCTAAGTGTGTTAACAAGATCTGTAAAACCTTATCTGATGAACATAGTGTATTACTTGGGTTAGTTGAGCATATAGAAGACGGGGGTATATGATGACAAAAGATGAAGTGCTTGGTTTGTTCTATGATTGTTGTCAATCTAAAGATATCCATAATATAAAAAAACTTTATAAACTATATCCTCAGTATATTGATCTTACCGATGAACAGATAAAGCCTTTTCTGCTTGCAATTTCATATAATTCAATAGATTTACTTAATGTTTTATTAGATATTTATACGGAAACAAAATTACAAGGTGATATAGAGTCAAAAGAATATAAAGTAGCTTATCATACTTTGCAATATATGTTGGAAGAAGCTTTAGAGCAAACAGAACCTTCGCAAGAGATCAAAGCAATTATTGATAAATATCTCTGTGACACAAAAGATAGTAAGTCAGATAATATGTCTACAGCGCCAGAAGAGTTTACCTATGCTCATGATTTCGGCTTAGAAGAGCCTAGAGATAGTGGTGCCTCTGAGCACGATAGTGATACTACTTTAGATCTCACTATGGATAATTTAAAACAATGGAGTGAGTCTTATCCAAGACAAGAATTAGTGGGACATATACCACCATACTTACCAGAAGAAACTTAGAAAAATCACCAAAATATCAGTAGGTTACGGCTCGGAACAATAATTCTATAACCTTTCTTATGGAAAGCGGGGGTGCTACAAGTACGTTTATATGAGACTTCTAGAACTTTAGAGTTTAGGATGCGTCATTTATAATATCCGACGCATTCAGTCCGGATAATTCTAATAATGCCACATCCTCTCCAAATGCTGTATTATAAAATTCTCCCCAGGTTAACTCCTTGACAACGAAATCGTTTGGTACACCTATTATTACCTCTCGAGTTAAAGGCAATGAAAAATTTTCTGCGGTCAATTTCCAATATTTATTTTTTTCTGCTTGCGCTAAACAAAAAACAGTCTTTTTGTTTAAAGTTTCTTCTGATATTAGTGCATAAACATCTGTTAAACTTATCCATAGCTCACATATTGAGATTTCATCGTCCGGGCTTTGAAGCTTACTAATAAACTCTTGTACTTTCTCTGCCAGTTTTTCTGCATACTTCAAATCCGTACTATTACTCCTTATCTTACCTAAATAAACTTTAGCTATGGCTAAGTTACGGTAAACGTTTGCAGCTTCCAACAAGTTATCTTTTAAGGTACCAGCAAAAGCTTGCTTAACTTCTTCAACAGCGTTCAAAAAAGGACTAACTGCAGAATTATGGTCAATATGATACGCCTCCTTCCCTAAATTCACATAACACGCAGATTTGAGAGAACTAATAAGTGCCTTCTTTTGAGTTATTACTTCGCCAAAACGTTCTATTACTTCGGTAGAATATTTGGTTAGTATCTCTTCTGCTATTGTTAAAGAGTTTAACGCATTTTGCCACTCGTGCTTGCACCTCTGATACATCGACACTGAGCGATAGCAATCTACGCTAATTTGCCATCGCGGTACAGAAAGCTCAGAAAAACTAGTTGGAGAGTTTTCCAACTCTTTATAAATAGGTTCGATTATTATCCACGCTTCATCCAATCGCCAATTCTCAATTAAATTATCGGCCAACTTCAGCTTATTGTGTACATTAGAAGAAGGTCCCAAATCCATATAGCAAGAGCTGTGGTCATATAACAAAAGTGATGCTTTCAGATCTGTTACTATTTTAGCAAAATAACCTCCTATTTCTAGGCTTTGTATATTTAATTGCTCTATATAGGTTATAGGCGTTTGCAGCGCCACCTTAATCTTTCCTTGGTCGGCGTGAGGTATAAGAGCATACGCATAGCTACTAAGCAACGATGTTTTTAACAAAGGAGAGGGGTTGGGAGATTGAATATAACTCTGCACCCGTTCCTGCAAAAACTCCTCTATCACTTTCTCGTATTGCATTAAACGAAAATATGCTCCCATGAGCAAAAGTGTAGTTAACATTTCTTCTTCTACCCGCTCTTGACCTTTATTCCAAGGCGGCACCGATGAAAAAGAACCAAGAATTATGTTCTGGCACGAATTATCCTTTAACATAATCGTATGCAAAGCATCATAACTTTGTTGCCATGGCAATAAATGGCTCTTAGATGTTTGAGTCACAAGTATTTCTGAATCACTGGATGTTGTACCATGCATTATAATTTTATTCCTTGTTGTAATACTAATTCCAATAGAACTAAGGAATAAACCACTCTGGTTTATATATTCTAAAACCCCCTCTTCCTTGAGCAAATCAGCATTATATTTTCCTATAAATCCTACACATAATTTCCTAGCATATTCTATCTTTTCATAGGAGTTAGTTTTCTCAATTGATATGAGTGTATCAAGTTCATGTTTTATTTTGGTGATGAATTTTATTTTTTTATCAACTTCATTTGCCGTTACGTTTTGCCCCTGAATAGTTTTATCTTCAGAAGATAAAGGTCGTTTTATATGCTCTTGTATATATTGACCTTCTACCTTTTGTATTTCTTCATATTTATCCAGATCTTGTTTATTTATTTCTATCCTGTGTTCAATGCTTTGTATTTTACTTCTTAGTTCATTTATTTTTGAATTAATGTCAGTAGATTGATTATCTAATATAGCAGCCAGAAAGTATAATATTGTACATTCTTTATTATCAGCTGAAAGTGTACTAAATGCTGTACTGAAGATTTGGACGAGTGCAGACACTTTACTTTTTAAAGCATTACCCTTTAATTCAGTTTCTCCTTTTTTTTCTTTTGTTAATAATGTAATAAATTGATCTTGCAATTTATCCTGATTTAACTCTAAGTTTTTTATTAATTGGTCATTGATCACATTGTTATATAATAATCTCTTCAATACCCCAGCAAAAGTCTTAATTTGGTTGGAAAATTCTGGTTGAGGAGCTGATGGTTGAAGGTCATTGTTCGATACCATTAAAAGAGTCTTATTTGATTCAGCCTCATCTAATTCGGTCTTGTATTGTGCTAATAAAAAGCGTTCATTTTGCATAGAGACCTCCAAGCTAATGAGTTTAGCTCTTAAATTTTTTATCCCACAATCAAACGACTCTATCATTTTATTTATACTTTTTATGCTTTCAGATTGTAACCCCTCCCCTAAAAAAGTTAATTCAAGCACAGAATAGGCGAAGCCTTTCTTGGGATCTATATCACCATCTTTAGAGTATTTGTCTGCTTTTACAGGATGCATATTGAACTGTGGATAATATGTAATGAGGTTTTTTGTATCCGAAAACGTTTCTAACAATGAATATAGCTTTGAAAGAAACGTCTTTAAAATGGGAGCTGCGATTTCAAATTGATGTTTCATTTGGAGCAGTTTAAAATTGTCCATATCGTAGACTATATGTGGATGATCCTTTACTTCTTGACGATAATGTCCTAATTTAGTCAACAAAAACCTAGTAGCATTATTTTCATCAGCAACATTTTTATTCTCTGGTTTAACAAACTCTGAAATTTCTTTTGCTGTTTCCCCAATCCTAGCAAAAAAATAACCTAACCAGTAGCGATCAATTTTAGAGTTTAAATCTAAATTTTTATATAAAGGTGTTTCTACAGTTTCAGTTAATTGAATTAATGTATGCAAGCATTTCAGATCATGATGATAAGCAGCGATTGTTCTTAAAAAACCAACTTCACTCTTGTCATAATCATTTGCATTGTGAGATGCTGAGTCTAATATAAATTCCGCTTTTTGTTTTAAACTAATTAAACTACTACGCACCAAATCTAGATTTTCAATAAGCATCAATTGTTTATTAGGATCTTTAACTAAATCTTCTAAATGACCTAGAGTTTCAAAATCCAACTTCGCTCCAGTTGTATTTTTTTCATTATTGCCCTTTTCGTGACGATTTCTATAACCATGTTTATTTCTGATACAATCAGGATTTGCTTGATTCCACGATATATCATGTAATAACTTACCAATTTCGCTCAGCGCTTTTAAGACACCCTCCTGCCCTCCTACATGCTTTTGTGCCATAATCACTAGATCCACAACCTCACGGAGTGAAGCTAAATCTTCCTCATATTTTTTTTGATCCTTGGACATCTAAAAGGCCTATGCTTTATATTTTTGTATTAAATTTTTAGGAAACATCTAGACCAATTACAACTCCGGCACCAGATAATTCTACGTCATCATTACTAACAACATAATTTGCACCAAGCGATACTAGTTCTAATTGTTTAGTAAGATCATCAATAGTATGAGCAGAAGAACCACTATCTCTTTCTTTTGTGTTGATTGTACTATCTTCATCACTTGTAATCAGCTCATCACTTGTAGCACGCGTTCTAGCCTTCAGTAAATCAATAATATCATCACTACATTCATTTTGTAATAAGTCTAAAGCCGTATATCCATTATTACTTTTTTGACCTAAAGCATCTAAAGGCATTATGCTGATCAGCTCTTTAATATTCTTGACATTTATCCTTCCAACTGCCCAATGTAGAGCGGTTTGACCATATTCATCTGTAATACTGGCAAGCTCAGGACTTGTAGCTAAAAGTAACTCTACAATCTCATTATTCTTGCTATGAATTGCTAAATGTAAAGCTGTATAGCCATGATTCCCTTCAGCCTGTTTTTTAATATCAGCTGGAGTCATGGCGCTTAACAATAATCTAGTGGTCTCAGCATCTGATGCCGCCCAGTGTAAAGCAGTTTGACCATATTCATCTGTAATACTGGCAAGCTCAGGCTCTCTGCCCAGAAGACTTTCTACCATACTATAATTATTATCACATATTGCATTCTGCAATATCAACAATCCATAGGTTTTAATGTCCACAAACTTCCATGGATCACCTAGAACTACATTATCTCCAATCTTATTATCATTATAAAAACACAAATATTTGTATAATATGCTGCCCTTTAGCGCTTTATTTGCTTCAGCATATTGTTTATTTGCAAAAATTGAAGAAGCTGCTCTTGTTATTTTATCAATACAGTCTTTGTATGATTCATTCTTATAGTCTGCTTCTGCCTCTCTAGCAATTCGTGAATATTGATAATTCCTATCTAAACTACCTGCAGTCATATTACCATAAATTACTCCTTCTTCTCCGGCTAAAGACGCAATAATTTCTGACTCGGTAATATCCTCCATCAAGACTCTATCATCTTGCACCCTATCAAACTCTGAAACGTAATCTTCATCCAATACTACGTCTGGTTTTGGATTATTAGATATTTCAGTAATGTACTTATCAAGTATAAGCTTAATCTCTTCTGAGCATCCGGATTGATCACGCGCGTTTTCCAATAAATCTTGCAATATATGATATGAGTCCTGATATTCAGTAGAGTTTGTTGGATATATAAGTAATTTAGTATGTTCATAAAAAGCTAATAACACATTTAATACATCTACTGATTCATACGCCAAAGCCAAAACAAAAGCCTCACCCTCTTTATCAGTAAGATTTATCTTATCAGGATATTGTTCACAAAGCGCCTTAAGCGCTTGAGGTTTTTTCCAAACGCAATAATCATATACTAAACCCATAATCTCTTCTTGGTTCATAATACACCGCCATCTTCAAGGTCTAGGCCCGCTAAAGGTACATAACAAAGTTCTAAATCTAAATTTAGACCATCAATCCCAGGTTTTATATAAATATCATTTAAGTGCTTCCCCCTATAATAAAATGCTTCTATGGCATCACAACTACTTGCTGATTCCTGTTTAATTCCAGCCATTGATTCTGGTGAAACAAACACTTCTACTAACTTATGTTGAATATTCACTACATGATTAATCTTAGAAAATTGCTCTCTCAGGTCAGAATCAGAACTTTGCTTTATTCTCACTGACTTCCCTGCCCAAAAGACATCTTCATCTATTGCCCGAACATTTGATATATATTTTATAGTTGCGCAATCTTTTATACTAGAACGAAAAGTGGCATCTGTTGAAGTATTAAACCTAATTGCCTCAATTGCTTGAGTTAATCCCTTAGATATTTTGATGGCAACGTCAGTACAATCTCTATATTGATTCAGTTCCTGCCCCGTACTATTCAGAGGTGCAGTATATATCTTCGTAGTATGATGAAAAGTTTTAATTGCATATTCTGCAGCTAGATCACCTTCTAAGACAACCTTGTGGACACCTAAATGACTACTAAATGTGAAATTACTAGGGTCAATCACTACTAATTCCAGAGGAGCTATTAAGGTAGATGGATTTTTATATATTACCACAGAATGTGTCTCAGGGATATTGTGATCGTCCACGATTATTTTTCCCCGGTGCTCAGGGTGATCAGATCGTTGATACCTAACAAATATATCAACAACAGCCGCTCTAGTGTCTGAGGTAAGTAATAATTTTCCAGCTTTATCTATTAACTGTTTTTCAATATTTGTAAGAGGAAAAATAGAATCGTTATTTGTTTCGCTTGGTAGACTTGGATGGGCACCATCAGTTCCTACCGTCGCTTGCCCATCAAATGCCTCTTCAATCGCAAGTGATCTATCATTAATGGCAAACCGCGTAATCCCTCCAACATAGTGTTCTTCATAAAATAAATCGTCCCATCCCGACTCGTATTCGCGTTCTTGAAATATGCTTGGGGTAATGGAAGATTTTTCTATTTCTTTAACAATAAGAGAAATATCATCTTCTATGGGCATAAACGTTCTAGGACCAACTTCTTGCAACGGTTTATATTGACCATCTACCTGACGAACTATCTTTGTTTTCATGGAAACCTCTCATACTCACAAGAATACAACCTATATGTTCAGTATACCATAAGTTGTATAAAGTCTCAAGAAATTCATGAAGACTTAACATTTCATTCGTAATGTTTGTTATGGAAAGTGAAGGTGCTACATGTACGTTTTTATAAGACTTTCAGCGCTCTAGTATTTTATGCTTCATCATTTATAATAGCCGATGTGGCGCCGGATAATTCTCTATCTTGAGTGTGCCAATTACCTTCACTATCCTGCGTTTCTTGAGGCGGTGGTAAGTCATTGTCCGCCTCTTGGGATCGAGTATCATGATCACCAGAAAATAAACAATCTTCATTGCTACAAGCAAGTAAGTAATCTTCATATAACATCTTAAAACGACGCTCAAGATTTTCTGTTTTAGGATTGGTTATTAAAGTTTGAAGTTCCTCATAGATCATATTCAAATAAGGAATAATTGTTTTTGCATATTCTGTGTAAACACAATCTTCTGATTGATATCTCCAAATAAGACTGCCTTTAGGGTTAGGCATTATACCTGCCTTTTCTCTACTACTATGCGATGCTTCCCCCCTCCAATATTGCAGCTGCTTTAAGACTTCATATATAGTGATTTCTTTACCATCAACCTCAATTTCTTCTCTTACTATTGCATTAATGAAGGGATCCTCCATATCATTATTAGATTTATTGTTAATACAGGCTCGTACTAAAGACCCCGCAACCATTATACGAAATTCCAAGACTGAACGCGATGGATAGTCTGGGATCGTAATATAATGATGACTACAGCCTCCTCTCCACACACCATCAACACATATACTAACATCACTCGTATCAACTTTTTCTAAAGACTCCACCAACTCTTCAAGTATACACGACACCTCATTGATTCGTTGAATTTTATATGCTTCACTTGCCACCTCATTTATTAAAAGAATACTTTGGATAATCCCCTTCTTTTCTTGTATAGACTTCCTGTTTTTCTCGATTAACACCATATAATCCTTTAAAATATCTGGTTCGTTAATGCCACTTAATCCTACTTCAGAACCGCTTCTTGACTTGGCATCGACATACTCGCTCTTATTTTCTTCAAGTGACTTTTGCTGTTTATATATGTTATTAGTACACTTCCTCAAATCTTCAAATAACCCAAGACGCTTGCAATACACCCACTTTCCTATTTTGTTCTCTACTTCATTATTTAATAACATTGCTGCACAAAAGTCCTGACTCTCTTTAAGCTGAGTTGCAGTATAAAAAATTCTATGTTTTATGGATTTGTCCAAAAGTTCTAGAATTTCTTCTTCAGAGTCAATATGCCCTTTTAAACCTACATGAAATAATGCTTTTAAGTAAGTTTGCTGGAGTTTTTTAGAATCTTCCGAGCATTTCTTAGCCACTTTATTACTAAAATATACTTCTAAAGTTTGAAGGTCATCACTATCAAAATCTTTACTTGTATAAATAGATTTCTTCTTAAGCGCCTTAATAAGCTCTTCCGAACTTGTTCGCTTTAATTCTGGAATGACTAGATGCTTCGTAAGACCCGACCATAATTCTATTATTTGTGTCAGAACCAAACCTGCTCCTGAGACAACTTGTATTGTTGTCAAACTATTATAACAATCGCTTGCTTCTTTGTAGGCTTGTTTTATTTCATCTATACGAGAAAACATATCTTGGATTTGTGCACCAAACTCCGCGGACTTTTTATTAGGAACGTTCAAACTACCTAAAACATAATCTATTTTGTTCCAGTTATCTCTTTTTTCTGGATGAAAAATAATATTGCGTGCTTCGCTCATGGTCTTTAAAATCTCTGGTGGGAAACGGGCTTGAGATGATTCAGATAGAGCATGAATGGCTTCACCTAATCTTGCGATAACTAATATACAATGAGTTCTACCAGTATCACGAGCGTAGTCAATAACAGCCTTAATTTTAGTGTCTGTTACCTCTAACGGTATCTTTTCATTTATAATAGCAGGCTGCCAGTACTTATCTAATGCTTCAAGGTTAGCCCAGGATAATTCTAATCCTAGTTGATAAAGCGCTTTACCATCCATAACCAAACTAATGAGTTCATTAATATGTTGGGTTAATGGCTCCGTCTGTCTATAAAATGGAATTGTTCTGATGTACCCAATAGCTATTTCTAAATTTTTTAATTCTGTCTCTACCGTTTCATGCTTTAAAGCATATTCTACTAACGGTCCGAGGTTCTTATGTTGACTTGCTACGCCAAAAGGAACCAAAACTTCTAGTGCTTTATGAAAGTTACTTAATGCCAACCAGTCAATCCCTGCGTGCTTTGAAGCAAAAGCTTCATAGCTATCTATGATTTTACCGGCCAGTGGAGCTAAAAATTCCTTCTTATAGGGCACACATTCTTGCATCAAAGAAAGTACATTTTCTAGAGACAACTCAGGGACTTCTCTACGCTTTTCATAATTGAATGTTATCAAATCCAAGTCTCGTTCAGTTAAACCAGTCTGAGCGTAGATATCCCTAGACAATAGACAATTTACAGCATCAGTTGAAACTACTTCCTGATCTGTTAAATCAAAAGTATCTTCTAGTACTTGTTCTATATGTATATAGCCAAAAAACTCTCTTCTTTGAATTAGTATATTATGTGCAGTAGCTACCGGAAGAGTTCCAGTGGTAGCAAAGCTATGTAGATTTAGTACAGTCCAAGGGCCACAATCATAACTATAATTTTGTTGTCTTGTTTGAAAGTCTATAATATTATAAAACTGTATACCGATATCTTTAAGAATTCCTCTTAAATCTGGAAGTGATTCGTCCATTGAACTATATTCATGGTAAGAACGAAATCCTTTTTCACTTTCCTCTATATATGAGATTCCAGGGTCGTTATAGAACACCATTAACTCATCACTTTCAGATTTTCTTATAGCTATTCCAACCCAGTGGGGGCCTTTGTAGACACCATCACGTGAATAACCAAGATTGATTGGAATTACAACTGACTGCAGTGAAAATTCCCCCATCATTGCTAAACCTTCATCGATTATTTGCTTAAGCTGAATGGGATCTTTTGATGAGGCTTGAGTGAACCCATAAATAGTACCAGCATTACTTTTAGCATATAGCAGATTATTTATATCTAGATAGTCATACCAGTAGGTTCTATAAGCTTTTGACATTTACGTTACCATTTTAAAAAGTTATTTTGAAGCGGCTTTGTTCGGAAAGGCGGCAATTCTCGCGATTTTGACGTAATAATCCTATTTTTATAGCATTACACCTACCAAATACATTCCAAACATTAATGATATTTGCAATAATCCCACCTTCTTGTTTTTGAGATTCAGTACTTTGAGTCAAAAATGATGAACCAATGTATCTTTTTACGCGTAAAATGAGCTTCAACCAATGATCCTTACTAATATCTATTCATAGTTAAGACATTATTACCTATATTAAAATACGCATCATAATAACTAGGATTTATTTCAACAGCCTGATTGTATAAGATTTCGAGGATATACACTATATTGCATTCATAGCCCTGAGGCTTTAAATTTAAAATAGCGCTATCGCTTCTAGACACCAAGAAAAGATTATATCTGGTCTGTAAAGCCGTAAGAAAGCTGATTACGGCTAAAATTAAATTCCTTAGCGTAGGATATTCTCCGTTTCCCAGCGCAGCCCCAATAAGCTGTAGTATAAATTATACAATAGATCACAAAATGAGCGCGCTGAAGTTAATTAAATAATTTTATATTACAAGAATGGTATTTATTATTGTTTGATAGAATTAATTGGTTAACCCCTAAATAATATGCTTCTATCATAAGAAAATATCAATATTCTAGGTTAACGTTACATAATAATACAACATGCTTCAGGACTCTGGCCACTCATGACTACATCATCACTAGTTACTATTACTTCCACATCATTAACGTAAGATAGCCATACTTCATCGGTCATAGTTTTAAAATATGACTCACCACTCATTTGTTCTATTTGCTGATCAAGTAACTTGGCTCTGCCTATAATATCTTTGAAAGTTGCATGAGTGCCTAATTCAGCTTTGTTTCTTAAAATAGATGAAGTACAGGCAGAAGCACATGGTTCCACTCTTTTATCATCTAAAGTCTCTCCAGCCATAGCTGTTTTACATCTTGCGTCACCTAATTTATCGCCAATAAGAAGCGCTAAATCTATATGAAAGTCGCTGGTCTTTTCAACATTCGTACCGATTCCACGATCATAACAATCGCTTAAATAATCTGCTGCCTTTGCTTTGCCAGCAGCAAGTAGTAAAAAGAAATAAAACACACAATCATCATTTCTGAATTTTTCTGCACTAAATGCATCAGGGTTGTTCATTTCTGTATCTAATCTTTTACCTTCTTGTGCAAGACTTGATGTAGCTTGAGTAAGGCCATGATAGGCATCACTCGTAATCTTCCAGCATTGCGCTCTCTCTTCTATTTCTTCATCAGTTAGCGAATACTTTTTTACTTCCTTTAAATCTTCTGCAGTTAAGTGCTCTTTAGTACGGAATGGTTTTAGTTTCCTCTCTCTTTCTTCATCTTCTTTTTCAAATTCTTCGCGCTTTTTTTCCCAATACTCACTAGTAAATGCACTATATGTATTATCAATCTGTTGAGCATTTGCCTCATCTTCTAAGGTAGGAAGAGCTTTTATTTTTAACTCTAGCCACTCTTCTAGATTTAAAATATAATTTAATTTTGCTTTTCTAGCGTCCACACCTTTAGAATTACCATCTATTCTTGTTTTTATTGGCATATATTACCCTTCTTGT
>CAYTBU010000036.1:0-14578 GCA_964436105.1 uncultured Rickettsiaceae bacterium
AATCCAAATGTATATTATATAGCTCATCAGCTCCAGACATACATTCAGTAATGACCGTCGGCAAAGGATTGGGCCATGGATCCTGCGGTAGGTAGCCAATCGTGGTACTTTTTGGCTTGGAAACAGAGCCAGAGTCAGATTCATCAAGATCTGATAGAATATTAAGCAATGTACTCTTTCCTGCCCCGTTAGTGCCGATGAGCGCTAATATGCCAGAAGTCGGAAAATTATAGGTTATGTTTTTAAGCACAAACCTACCGTAGAAGCTTTTAGAGAGATTATTGATATGCAACATTTTAGTAAGCCTTAAATAAATGTAACATGATCACTGTATTATTTTAATGCCATAATAATAACAACAAATCTTATTTATACAAGATCATTTTGCTTACTTAGACTCAAGGCAAGAGCTTAATAATCTTCTCATTAGCTGTCTTTTTCTTTACTTTAAGTGATAAATATGTCAAAATATCTCAGCAAGAATATTTAATCACAGGAAAAAATATGCAAAATAATCAAGAACATGAAGCAGGTAATTTTAATACGGATGAATTATCTACAATATTTAACCTAGGTATTACCAGAACCTTATGGAAAAGCAACATGCTAAGCAAGATCAATGATTTAAGAACGGCTTTGCATCTATCCCCCCGCACAGAGGAGCTATCAAGAGAAACTTATGATAAAGAAGTGACTGATATATTATCTGAAATCGACTTTAGCCCATTAGGAACATCTTCTAATGCACAAGCATGGATAATGTTGCACTGTGCAGGAAGAGGTTTAATCCCAGCCCCTGAGGTAGAACCATCAACATCAGATGTTGCTGTTTTAGGAAGCGACAACTATTCTCACTACGATGGCAGTGATATATAAGAAAACACTATTATTAAGAGTAGGCATTAGGAATAAAGTCTCGCCTACTCTTATATTCCCCTTCAAGAAAAAAGTCTTAGGATAGGAATATCCTCTAATTTTGGTAATTTGGATTTTATACTGAACACTTTGATAATCCTATCAAGTGCAGAGGTTATATATTGATCGGTATCAATTTGATTCTCTGATTTATCCTTCCTATAGAATTTAAGCGACGATAGATAGACTGGAGTTAATAAACCACGCTTGGTATAATGATTGAAATCAGTCGATATATCACCAGCATAACGCCATATATTATCACAAGTGCGCCATGCGGATTTAAGGCCCACCTCCTCCCCTACGTTCAAACGAATTCTTATTTTTAGCGCTAAGGCAATTTTCTCTCTGATTTTACTGGGGGATTCTAACTTTGCTAATTCTTCCTTCATAGCCTTATCCATAAGATCCTCATAATAATCTTTGATCTCATCAATTCCGTCATCAAAAATGATCTGATAATAGTTAGGGTCTAAGCCTAATTTTATTGATGTTTCTTCCATGGCAGCAACATTCCACCCCATCTTACTAGCAATAGGAAGAAGTTCTTCAATAAATTTACTCTTTTTCATAAGAAGCACCACTTTTAGACTTGACTTATAGCCAATTATATAGATAATCTGAGGTTATTCAACTCGAGATGCGCCAAAGGGGGTAATTTAAATGATTATTGTGACTGTACATGCAGGCAATGGTGAACAAGCCATCAGAAACCTGAAGCGCAAAATGCAACGCGAGTTAGTTTTTCGTGCGATGAAGATGTCTAGGTTCTACGAACCAGAATCCGTCAAGAAAGTACGTAAAGCCGAAGAGTCCGAACGTAGACGCCGCAAGCTAGTACGCAAAAAAATGATGGAAAACTAATCTATCAACGAGTCATCACGGGCTCCGGCCCGGGATCTAAAATGACAAACTAAACCGACCTAATAAACTGGGTCGGTTTTTTTTATGAAACCAGTCATTGCGAGGAGGTCATCAGACCGACGTTGCAATCCAGTGAATTTACATCTTCTTTTCTGGATGGCGACGCAGGCGCCCAGCTATGACGACGGAAGTAAGCTCTCACTTCACCATCTTGATCCACTCTGCTTCGCTAATGACCTTCACGCCAAACTCTGTAGCTTTTTTGAGTTTACTACCCGCATCAGCGCCAGCAACTAAGATATCTGTAGATTTTGAGATCTGACTAGTTACCTTTGCCCCCATTTTTTCCGCCTGCGATTTGGCTTCTAGCCTAGATAAAGATTCTAAGGTTCCTGTAAACACGACGCTCTTACCACTTAGTATAGAGCTACTCGTAACTCTTTGATAATCTTGAATATTTAGTATCGCAATCAAATCAGCAATGATTTGTAAATTACTATTTATCTCGCAAAAGCTTATGATCGAATCAATAATTTTCTCGCCTACCCCATCTAGATTTTGTATTTGCTCGCAAATAGCTCTATTTCCGGCTGCAATTTTAACAAAGGATTCGTAAAAACTATTGGCATTTATAAAAAAGTTAGCGAGCAGCTTAGCATTAACTTCACCTATATGGCGAATCCCAAGAGAATAAATAAACCTTTCCAGCGTTGTAGATTTAGCTTTCTCGATACTAAGGCGCATATTATCAACTGATTTTTTACCGAAACCAGGCTTGACGGAAATCTGATTAAAGACTTCATCGCTAATTTTAAAAATACCCACTACATCATGAATAAAATCGTGATCAAGCAAAAATTGTATCTGTTTTTTACCAAGCCCATCTATATTTAACGCCGTAATTGATACAAAATGCTCTATTCTCTCTTGCCGTTGCGCAGGGCACTCTAGCCCATTACAACACCTTGTAATAGCTTCTTCTAAATCAATATGAACAGGCGAAGAACAAGACGGACAAATGCTAGGGAATATAAATTTTGCTACATCACCTTCTCTTTTAGCCAAATCCACACCAATAATTTGAGGTATTACATCGCCAGCCCTCTGTAAAAATATATAATCCCCTATTCTAATATCCTTACGCTCAATCTCCATGTGGTTATGCAAAGTAGCGCGTGAAACCATAACGCCGCCGATAGACACAGGCTCTAGCTCAGCAACTGGCGTTAGCGCGCCCGTGCGCCCCACCTGAATGGTGATATCGTGAATTTTGGTGGTGCCAACCATCGCAGGAAACTTATGCGCCAAGGCAAAGCGTGGGGCACTCGCTAGATAACCCAGACGTTCTTGCAATATAAAGTCATTCACTTTATACACCACGCCATCTATTTCATAAGGCAATGTGTCTCTTCGCTCTTTTATATCGTTATAAAAAGCGAGCACCTCATCAACAGAGCGGGCTAAACAAGCATCGTCATTAACGCAAAAGCCTAATTTATCTAGTTTCTTCAGCAGCTCCTGTTGTGACTTTGCAAAAACCTCACTTACTTCACCAAGACCATAAACAAAATATTTAAGAGGCCTAGAAGCGGTAATACTTACATCCAACTGTCTTAAAGACCCGGCTGCTGCATTGCGTGGATTAGCAAATGTTTTTTTACCTAATAAAGCTTGCGCTTCATTCAACTTAATGAAATCTAACTTGTCTATATAGACTTCTCCACGCACTTCAAATACCTTAGGTAAGCTATCAATATATTGTGGTAACATTTTGATAGTCTTGATATTTTGTGTTATATCCTCACCCGTAGTACCGTCACCACGAGTATAACCTTTGACTAAATGACCGTTTTCAAATCTCGCCCCAAAAGAAAGTCCATCTATCTTTAGCTCGCAAAAAATATCAGGAGCAGTTTGTGACATTAAGAAGTCTTTCATTCTGCTTACAAAATCAAAAATATCATCATCTGAAAAGCCATTAGCTAAAGATAACATTGGTTTTGCATGTTTTACTTTGCTAAAACCAGAAGCTACCTGACTGCCGACCTTATCTAAAATAGAATCTTTAGGAGCGAGATCTGGATATTGCTTTTCTAATCTTTTATATTCCATTACTAATGCATCATACTGCGCATCTGATACTATTGGATCATCCAAAGTATGATATGCGTAAGAGCATTCCTTAAGTTTCTCAGATAACTCTTTGAATTTAGCGAGAATTATAGGTGGAAAATCTTGTGTATCTGTCATGTTTTATCTGATAATTATATTTAGTAATATTCAATTGTTCTATATTTTATGCAGTATAGGAATAAAAAAAACAATAAAATATAAAATAGTTAGTTGCATAATTTCATTCCTCAATATATGTCTATAATATATGGCCTATGTATATAGTAACATCTTATGTTATAAATCAAATGAATATAGGCTCAAAGAAAAAATTAGGAATTTAATTATGCTTTGGAAAGATATCGAAGAAATCGCTCACTCTTTAGAAGAAAATTATCATGATGCAAAAATTGAGAATTTAAAATTAAGCGATCTGCATGAATTGATCATTAGTTTAAATGAATTTGATGATGATATTGATGATTATCCTGATAGAAATCTAAATGCTATACTAGAAGCCTGGTTAGAACTGCGCGCCTAAAGGTTAAATCAAGAATATGTTGAAAAAATATTGTATTATAGGCTTTGTTATCATAGCAGCTATACTCACTATACTGCCAAAGCTAGATGTCGTATTTAGTAATATGTTCTATATATTCCCCCTGGGGTTTATCTATCAAAACCATCCTATAGCCGTAATGATTTTTCGTTTAGTCCCGATTATTACCATAATATGGAGTGGATCATGCTTACTTTACCTTGTATATCTAGCGTTTCAACGTAAAAAAATAATCACCTCACCCGCTTTCTACTTGCTTTTAACTGCGCTTTTAGGACCTGGATTACTAGTAAATAGCGTGCTAAAAGAACATGTAGGTAGAGCGCGCCCAAAGCATATTCTAGAATTTAATGGCAATAAAGCGTTTATTGGTCCACTTAGAATATCAAGAGAATGTGTTGAAAATTGCTCGTTTAGCTCTGGGCATGCTGCAATGGGATATTACTTTACCGCTATTAGTTACATAGTCCCTGCTCCATATAAAGCGCTGGCTTTTATATCAGGGGTTCTACTCGGCTCAATTATTGGCTTTGGCAGGATAATACAAGGCGGGCATTTTTTAAGTGATGTAATCTTCTCTGCTTTATTCATTTTCTTAGTGAATCATTTATGCTTCATTTTTTGGAAAAAGAAGCCCTCTATTAGAAAAACAAAACGTAAATAACTATCAACTTTAAAATGCGCATTGTAATATAAAACCACTTTATATCTTTTTGCAATAAGGAATAGATATTATGCAACGCGACATCTGGGTTTTAACTGACTCTCGCACTGGAACAGCGGTGCAAGCCATTGCTCTAGCAGAAAAATTAGAAATGAGCTTTGAAATCAAAAGGCTTGAATATAATATTTATGCTTTTTTACCCAGTTTTCTACTAGGAGCTACAGATCTGCATATTAAAAAGTCAATATCTCACGCTTTAAGAAACGCCACGCACTCACCCAAAATTATCATCTCAGCTGGTAGAAGGGCGGCGATGGTAGCTCTATCATTGAAAGTTCGTTACCCTGGAAGTAAAGTAATACAAATAATGCGCCCATTCTTACCAGCGCATAAATTTGATTTAATAGTGATTCCTCAACACGATCAATATGAATCCACAAATAATACAATTAGGGTTATTGGGGCGCTGCATAATATTAAAAACAAAATCAACCATGCTCGTGGGAGCATCAAATCGCATTATCCTCAATTACAAAATTTTATTTCTTTGATGGTCGGGGGAGATACCAAAAAACATAAATTCCTGCTAGAACACGCAGAGTTATTAGCAAAGCAAGTTACTACCATCAGTGACAACCATGGATTAAATGTCTTCATCAGCTTTAGCCGTCGCACTTCTAAGGAAGTAAAAGATATATTCATTAGCGCATTTCCTTGGCCTCACGTTATATATGACCCAACTTCTAGCCAGGAGGTAAACCCATATTACGGGATGCTTGCCGATGGTGATTTTATTATTACGACCTCTGATTCAGTTTCAATGTGCAGTGAAGCCACGGCATCTGGTAAACCTTTATATATTTTCTGCCCCGAAATGAAAGAAACGACAAAACATCGTTATTTTGTACAACAATTGCTAGATTTAGAAATCGCACGATTACTTACCGATCAAACTGAAGCTCTAGAAAACTATAAATATTCCTCTTTTGATGAAGCTCAAAAAGTTGCTGACTTTATTCGTAACAATATATTGTCATGAAGTATATAGGTTTTATCGCACTATTTTTATATACATATATTGCCTCTGCAGATGACGCTTGGGACGATGTCAGATTTAAAGGCCTGCCAACAGGCGTAACTTATGAAATTAGCAGCGGTACAGGTTTTTATGTAAATCGTACTGACATCGTGACTAATCGTCACGTATTAGATCAATGTCGTAATATCGCCGTACGTGGTGCTATAGCGCCAGAGCTAGCCGAAATAGTAATGATAGACAAAAACCTTGATTTAGCCTTAATTAGGACTATCTCTTCGCCAAAGCGCGTTCCTTATTTAAGAACTAATTATCAGCAAATATCAACGCGTGATATATTGTTTACAGTTGGATACCCATTAGAACGCTCTAATACCGGAGAATATATTATAAAAGAAGCACAAGTATTAGAGGTAAATGAGAGAACCGATGATACTAAATTCACAAATATCGAATTTACTGATACGATAGATCATGGCAACAGTGGCGGACCATTATTAGATAAAAATACTAATATTGTAGGAGTAGTAACTGCACAAATCACTACCTATGACGCTTATGATCCAGAAAAAATTGATAAAACTACTGGAATGGCTATTGGTTTGGACGGACTTCTAGATTTTTTGACTCGTAACAACATACCTTATGCGGCCAACTCTACTTATGACATTTTCACGAATTACAATCTTGATGATCAAGTAAAATATTATGTCGTCAACATTCACTGCGTGAAGTGATTATAGTGATATTTCATAAGCTAATGCTCTATTATATATGACCTCTACTTGATCGAGATTTGTAACCAGCTTTTCTAACAAGAAAAGAAGATCATTCTTACTAAATTTTTTAATCTCTTCAAGCAAAACTAAATTATCATCATTATTCTCAATGTATGGCGCATCAGATATAAAATTCGTATAAATAAATCCTGCAACTACACTTAATCTTGCTTGATGATTAGCAAGATATTCTAACGTTTCTCGGCTTTTGATCGCATCTAATTTAATAACAAAATTACCAAATACTATTTCTGGAGCCACGGGGTAATCTCTAATCTCAATATCTAAAACATCCGCACCCAAGTTTATAAGAATTTTAGCAAATTTTATATCCGGAGTAATACAACTTACTTCCCCTTCATCATTTACATCTTGAGTAGGTATTATTGCATGTGATAAAGCATTATATCCATACTCATCTCGTGCATTAACATCAGCCCCAGCCTCAATTAATCTAGCAACAATATCCGTCTCTTTATTATGATCTACTGCACTCATTAAAGGTGTATAGCCACTATTATATGCTAAATTAACATCAGCATCATTATCAATTAAAAAACTAACTATCTCTAAATTTTCGGCAGTACAAGCTCTTATTAAAGCGCTATCACCATTAGGAGCTTGGTCATTAACCTCAACTGCCGCATTTATAACTAAGTCACGCACAACGCCAGCGTGACCAAAAGCAGACGCTAACATTAATGGGTTCATACCATAGTCCTCTGCTTGCTCTACATATTCTTCTGAGTCCGCTCTTAAAATAGCTAAATATTCCTCTAAAATATTATCTAAATGAATTTCACCATTATTATATCGAGATAATAAATTATCTGAAAGTATTGAGCGTACACTATTTTCATCTTGCTCTGCTGCAGCATTAGAATCCTCGATTGGTTCTGCAGAGGTTGGTGGATTCGCGCTATCTCTTGCCACATTAAGTAATTCAGCAATTATAGCTTCTACGTCATTCGTCCCAAGGAGCGAAACGTCATTATTAGAGCTATTCATAATTTTTCTTTTCTATATAGAAGCATGAGTATGGTACTTAAACCATACTCATGCTTTGACTTATTAATTAAAGTACTTTTTCTCGTAAGTAGGAGCGGCTTTACTTGATTCGCCTCTCCTGCCATTACTAGCACGATCTTCTTTAGGTTTATCATCTCTAGGCGCCGCATCGCGGTTGCCTCTATCGTCCTCTTTCCTTGGGCGATCTTCTCTTGGACGATCATCCCTTCTTGGACGATCATCACGCTTAGGACGCTCTGAACGACGAGTTGATTCATCTTGAGGAGTATGCTCTGCTTCTAAACGCATAGAGAGCTTAGCGCGACCTTTCATATCAGTACCAATGATTTTAACTTTAATCACTTTATCCATTGTTAGATGTTGATTAATATCTTCAACTCTTTCATCGGCAATTTCGCTTATATGTATGAAACCATCACGACCAGGCATGTAATTAACAAAAGCACCTGATTCTAGAACCTTAACCACTGTACCATCATAAATTTGACCGAATTCTGGTTCTGCAGCAATAGCCATAATACGAGCGATAGCGTCATTTAATTTATCAGCACCTACAGCAGATACTTGTACAGTTCCATCATCGTTAATATCAATTTTAGCACCTGTTTTTTCACAAATATCTTTAATCACTTTACCACCAGGGCCAATGATCTCACGAATCTTGTCTTTGTTAATTTTAAATGCCTTAATAACTGGAGCATTCTCATTAACAGAAGTACGGTGACCATCAAGAGCATCATTCATCTTATCAAGAATATGTAATCTTCCTTCTTGAGCTTGACTTAAAGCTTGCTTCATGATTGCAAAAGTAATACCTGTTATTTTGATATCCATTTGCAAAGCTGTTACACCTGTTTTAGTACCCGCTACTTTAAAGTCCATATCACCAAGGTGATCTTCATCTCCTAAAATATCAGATAATACTACAAATTTATCACCTTCTTTAATTAATCCCATTGCAATACCTGATACTGGAGCTTTTAAAGGCACGCCTGCATCCATCATTGATAGAGAACCACCGCATACAGTTGCCATCGAAGATGATCCATTAGATTCGGTAATCTCAGAAACAATTCTGATTGTATAAGGGAATTCTTCTTTAGTAGGCAGAACTGGATTTAAAGCTCTCCAAGCCAATTTTCCATGACCGACTTCACGACGACCAGGAGCACGCAGAGGAGTAGACTCACCTACTGAGTAAGGAGGGAAAATATATTGTAGCATAAAATGTTCACGAGCATCTCCATTAATGCTATCGATCATTTGCTCATCTTGAGTTGTGCCTAAAGTAGTTACAACTATTCCTTGAGTTTCACCACGAGTGAATAATGCTGAACCATGAGTCTTAGGCAGGAATGGAGCCTCACACTCAATTTGTCTGATGTCTTTAGGATTACGTCCATCAAGACGAATATTTGTTTTTAATACTGCAGTTCTAAGAATAGATGCCTTCACTTCATCAAGCGCGATGTCAATTTGAAGGGCTGAAACTTCTGGCTTATCAGCGAAAGAAGCTGTAATATCATTATGAATCGCAGTAATTGCTTTAATACGCTCTTGCTTCGACTGAATCGCAAAAGCAGCTTCAATTTTCTTATCATATTTCTTAGCTAAGCCATCAATCATATCTTGGCTAACAAGCGCTTCTGGTAAAGCCCATTTAGGCTTGCCAACTTCTTTAGCTAAATCATTAATCATAGCAATAACTGGACGAAGAGCATCATGACCGAACTCAACAGCTGCAAGCATTTCTTCTTCAGTTAATTGATCAGCCTCAGACTCAACCATCATCACTGAACTATCAGTACCAGCAACTACCAGGTCTAAACGGCTTGATTTTAAATCTTCAAATGATGGGTTAAGTACAAACTTACCATCCATATGCCCTACCCTTGCTGCGCCAATTGGCTCTAACAATGGAATACCAGCAACCGCACAAGCTGCAGAAGCGCCAACCATAGCTAAAATATCAGGGCTATAAGCAGGATCATAAGATAATACTGTACAAATAATTTGTGTATCATTAAAGAATGCTGGGTGAAATAATGGACGTAAAGGACGATCGATTAAACGACATACTAAAACTTCACGATTTGAAGATTTACCTTCGCTTTTCATGTAGCCACCAGGTATTTTACCGGCAGCAAAAGCCATTTCGCGATAATGTACGGTTAAGGGAAAAAAAGTCATCCCTTCTTTTACGGCTTTAGCACTAACAACAGTACATAGCACTACAGTATTACCCATTGATACCATCACGGCACCATCAGCTTGACGAGCAACCTTGCCCGTTTTGATCGATAGAGTGGCCCCACCCCATTGTATTTCTTTTATACATTCATTAAACATAAAATATTTTCCTTTAAAATAATTTTGCGGACTTTATCTAACGCCCGCCATACTAACAACTATAGGCCTTAAAACAAAATTAGCCCAGGTATCCCTAGGCTAATCTCTAACTTACTTACGAAGACCTAATTTTTCTATGAGCGTTGCATATCTACCTAGATCATTCTTTTTGAGATAGGTAAGCAATCTTTTTCTGCTACCCACCATCATTAGAAGCCCACGTCTAGAGTGGTGATCCTTATGGTTTGATTTAAAATGCTCTGTTAAATTTCTAATACGCTCAGTTAAAACTGCACATTGCACTTCTACTGAACCAGTATCACCCTCTTTACAAGCAAATTGTTTGATCAATTCTTGCTTGCGCTCTGCTGTAATCGACATCGTTATCTCCATTATTTATAAATTAAACACCCTCATAGAATCAAAACGACCTTGACACAAAGAGCCAATAGCTAGCAATTTGTTTTGATGACGTAGCCATAATATTTTATGATCTTCAGATTCAAAATCAACCTTCTGACCACAACGAATTTTATAAGCTGCTGCGTCGTCAATATCAAGCACCGAGATGTCGTCCAGTACCGAATCAACTCTTGAGATTTTTTGCAACAAATGCCTATGGGCATCTTCTTTATTTAGTAAAGCAAGGTCATGAAAGTTGATAGAATCAGATTCCAAGAACCCACCTACCTTGGTGCGCGCCAATTCTAGCACAAAACCCAAACTTTGCAAGGAGAAAGCAATATC
Source organism: uncultured Rickettsiaceae bacterium (assembly GCA_964436105.1). Classification (GTDB taxonomy): domain Bacteria; phylum Pseudomonadota; class Alphaproteobacteria; order Rickettsiales; family Rickettsiaceae; genus JAGOJE01. Next base: position 11,055 of record CAYTBU010000036.1, read on the forward strand.
TTCTGCCAAAGTGCGTATATATGTACCTTTTGAGCACTCCACTTCATAAATAGCCGTTTTTGCTAAATGATTATAACCCAATAACTCCAGCGCAAATATCGTGATTTTTCTAGGAGCTAATATAACCTCTTCGTTATTGCGTGCTAACGTATAAGCTCTTTTACCATTCACTTTTAGAGCAGAGAAAATAGGTGGGATTTGCTCTATCTCGCCAATGAATCTAGAGATCACCTCATGACATTGTTCTTTGCTTGGAATATTATCAGTACTATCTATGACTACCCCTTCTCTATCTGCGGTATTAGTCCGGGTGCCAAATTGAATTTTAAAGCGATATGTTTTCTTTGCATCAACCAAAATATGAGATAATTTAGTGGCCTCACCGAGAGCTAGTGGTAATATTCCTTCTGCTTCTGGGTCCAAAGTACCTGTATGGCCTATTTTTGGTTTATCCAAAATCCTTTTGACAGCCGCCACCATTTGGGCCGAAGTAATACCCGTTGGTTTATATATATTGAGCCAGCCATTTATCATAAAGCCCCGCCGGATTTTTTTGGCACATATATCATCATATTACTTTTATATCTTTTTTCTTGTTCGGTTTTTATATTATTAGTTTTAGCTTTTTCTTTTGGTATAGAGCGAGTGATATTAGCTTTCTTTACCCCCCTTTCATGGAAGGGATGGGCGAACTTTGTGATATTAGAAGCTGTTTTAATAATATTATTTTTATATTTTTCACCTAAGACTTCCGTGGCTGAATGATAATGAGCAATAGCCTTGTGCCAATCTTTTAGCGCGTCATATTTTGATCTTAAAAAGCTAGCTCCATATGCAATATTAGCGGCCGGGTCAAAAGCCTGTTCTAAATTTCTAAAGGCATCAGGGTGGTGCTTTAAGTTAATCTGCATACAACCCACATCAATACTTTCTTTCCCCTTTAACATTTCACCACGCACGAAAGCTACCGCCTCTCTTTTACTATCAAAAAAATACCCCTTACCTTCAATATTTGCTGTCCATGGCCACACTAACTTAATTTTTTTCTCGCTATGGAGCTTACCCGTTTCATTAAGAGAAATAGAATACAAAGTATCGCCAGGAATCCTATGTTTATACTCATAATGACGAAATAAAGTAAGACATTTCATCGATTCATTAAGCTCATAATCAGCATAACTGGTAGCCCCATATAAAGGAGTAATAATCACTAAAATTTTTATAAAAGAAATTATATTCATCTAATTTTTATCTTACTAATATAAATTTAGCCGCTAAAAAGCCTTGCCATTTTTATCTAAATGAGTTATAAGAGCGAGCATTGCGCCCTTAGCTCAGCTGGATAGAGCAACAGATTTCTAATCTGTGGGTCAGAGGTTCGAATCCTTTAGGGCGCGCCACTTATTTATTCTTCTCTCTTATCAAACTAATTACCATTAAACTTCCAGCTAATACATTTGCCATATCTGCAAACATCATGAACTGCGGCAATATCAACATTAAAAACGCATTCATCACCACGAAAACACCAGAAGCAAACATAACGAGGCGTATAGCTGTTTTTACTTTTACTTCCAACCCATATATACTCAAACCAAAATATACAATTGCTACTGGCGTCATTAACTTGAGCATAATTTGCAAAAAATACATTATAAACAATAAAGGTACTATATAAACAAAGGACATGAAGTTGATAGCAAGAGCTTTTATCAAGACGTTTCTTACTGAACTCTCTGTTATTTCTAGTTGATCTTTACCAAAAAAATTAGAATATTCAATAGTAATTTCTCGATTTTCTTTGGATTTACTTGCAATATTAAAGGTTAAATTATTCTTTGCAAAAATCAAAGGTATTTTTGCTTTTTCAGAAAATGACACAGCCCCGCTTAAATCTATCAAAGAAATTATATGATCCTCGGTATCCTTGATAAACAGAGGTAAATCACTCGTTGCGCTTAAACTATTACCATTATAGTTCATTACTGGGATCTGACGCAATATATGCTCAATGTAATTATTATCTGCACGCAGCAAATCATCCCTAATAATAGACATTTGATTAAGTAAAGCCGCGGTATATAAAATCACACAGAAAAAACACAAGGTAGCAATATACTTAACCCCATAACCACGGTATCTTTTATATACCTGACTATAAAAATCTATCGAACTAATAGATTTCCACAAAAGTATGCATATAGTTTTTATATATAAAATGAATGATGAAACGCTTGTTGTCATAAATATTTTTTTCGTTTAGAATTCGGCATATTAAATAATATATTTATAGCATAATGGAAATAAATCAAGATAACAAACCCCTACTCCACAAATTGAGCAATTCTATTCGTATTCTTGTAGCTGATGCGGTTGAAAAAGCATCATCTGGTCATCCCGGAATGCCACTCGGCTTTGCTGATGTTATGACTGTTCTTGCATTTAATTTCCTGCATTTTAGCCCAACAACCCCTAAATGGCCCGGGCGTGATCGCTTAATTTTATCAGCGGGCCATGGTTCAATGCTATTATATGCTTTTTATTACCTCGCTGGATATAAGGATTTTACTTTAGATGACATAAAGAATTTTAGGCAGTTACAATCGAAAACCGCTGGTCATCCGGAATATGGCATTTATGAAGCAATTGAAACAACAACCGGACCTTTAGGACAAGGGTTTGCAAGTAGCGTTGGTATGGCAATTGCTGCAAAAAAAAATTCTAACAATCATAAGATTTACACTATTGTTGGCGATGGATGCTTAATGGAAGGAATCTCCTATGAAGCCGCGTCACTAGCAGGGCATTTATCATTAAACAACCTCATCGTGCTATTTGACGACAACAAAATAACTATTGATGGAGCTACCTCTCTTGCGGTGTCAGAAAATCACCTCAAGAAATTTGAAGCATTAGGATGGATAGCAGAAGAGATAGATGGCCATGATTTCGAGCAGATCAATGAAGCGCTGACTAGAGCACAAAATGCTACAAAACCTTACTTTATTGCCTGTCGTACTATAATCGGGTATGGTGCTAATAAAAAATCCGCCTCAGAAGCTTCTCACGGCGCTCCACTTGGCGCAGATGAAATAAAACATTTAAAGCAAAAATTAGAATGGAGTGACGAGCCATTTTTTATTCCAGATAATTTACTCAAATTATGGAGGGAGATTCCAGGCACAAGGGAAAGGGATGTTAATAGAGCGTGGCCATCGAGTGAATATACTAATAAAAATATAGCAGAGGGGGGCATATTAAATAGTAACTCTGGCTATATAACTGGATTGCCACGGAGCATAGCTCCTAGCAATGACACAAATTTTAGCACTTTATACGACAACATCCCATCTACCCCAGAAGCCACAAGAGTATCATCTGGAAAAGTGTTGTCTCATTTATTAGCAAATAATCCACGCATCATTGCTGGTTCAGCCGATTTATCTTCGTCTAATAATATAAAATCTTCAAGCTGTAAATCTATTACAAAAGATGACTTTGATGGTAACTTTATACATTATGGC
>CAYTBU010000037.1:0-13960 GCA_964436105.1 uncultured Rickettsiaceae bacterium
AAGGTGGTCGTACCGTAGGTGCTGGCGTAGTTGCTAAAATTATAAAGTAAATAATTATCAATGAGCCTCTGAATTTTTGGCAGAGGCTTGAGCTATTTTAAAATGGGTTTATGATGAATAATCAGAAAATTAGGATAAGACTAAAATCGTTTGATCATAAGTTGCTTGATCAAGCGACTCGTGAGATAGTGCAGACTGTAAAGCGCACTGGGGCGGATGTTAGTGGTCCGATTCCTCTTCCTCGTGAAATTAAAGGATTTACTGTAAATAGATCTCCTCACGTTAATAAAAAATCGAGAGAGCAATTTGAGATTCGTACTCAAAAAAGATTGATCATCATAAGTTACCCAACGCCACAAACTGTTGACGCTCTAATGAAAGTGGATTTGGCTGCTGGTGTTGATGTAGAGATTAAGTTGGTAGGAGTAGGGCAATGAGATCAGGTTTAATTGTTGAAAAACTTGGAATGAGTTCCGTATTTAATGATAAGGGTGAAAGAGTGCCGGTAACTCTTTTGAAACTAGATGCTTGTCAAGTGGTTGCTCATAGAACAAAAGACAGAGATGGTTATTCAGCTTTAGTAATTGGTGCTAAAAATGCTAAACCTAGTAAAACTACAAAACCAATGCGTACAGTTTTTGCTAATGCAAAAGTTGAGCCAAAGGTTCATTTAAAAGAATTCAGAATTAGTGACGATGCTTATTTAGAGGTAGGTCTTGAATTAACTGCTGATCACTTTGCGGCAGGTCAGTTCATTGATGCTACAGGTATTTCTCTTGGTAAGGGTTTTGCCGGTGGTATGAAGAGACACAATTTTAGAGGTCTTGAAGCGTCGCATGGTGTTTCAGTGTCTCATAGATCTATTGGTTCTACTGGTGGCTGTCAAGATCCAGGTCGTGTTTTTAAGAATAAGAAAATGCCTGGCCATATGGGTCATAAGCAAGTTACATTACAAAATTTAACCATTTTTTCCGTTGATGCAGAAAATGGTCTCATAGTTGTCAAAGGAGCTATTCCTGGCCATAAAGGCTCTAAGGTTTATGTGACTGATGCTGTGAAAAAAACTATAGCTATTTAGTATTTGAAGGTGCTAGAAATGAAAACCACAATATATAGTCTCGCTCAAAAATCGGTTGGAGAGGTTACTCTTAATGATGAGATTTTTGGATTAGAAGTTAGACAAGATTTAATTAAGCGTGCGATAGAGTGGCAACTTGCCAAAGCTAGAGCTGGTACGCATCAGACTAAGACTATTTCAGAAGTCTCTGGTACTACTAAAAAGCCTTTTAAACAAAAAGGTACTGGTAATGCGCGTCAAGGTTCTTTAAGATCCGCTCAAATGCGTGGTGGTGGGGTATCTCACGGTCCTGTAATGAGAAGTCATGCGATTAAATTGCCTAAAAAAGTAAGAAGGCTTGCGATGTGTCATGCTTTATCAGCAAAATTTTCTGAAGGAAAATTAGTTATTGTTGATAATCTTGATATTAAATCTGCAAAGACATCAGATCTTAGCCCAGTTATGAATAAATTTTCTGGTCGTAGCTTTTTTGTAGTTGATGATGCGCAGGTAAATGAGAAGTTTGCCTTGGCTTCCAGAAATTTACATCATATAGTATCTGTGCCTCAGATCGGTGCTAACGTATATGATATTATCAAGCATGATATTGTTATTATAACAAAAAGTGCTGCTGAAGCTTTAGAAGCGAGGTTGAAAAATGATTAATTGTAATTTATACGACGTGATTAGAAGTCCTATCATTACTGAAAAAACTACTATGATGTCAGAACATCGTAAATATACTTTTAAAGTAATACCAGATGCTGATAAAGGTTTGGTTAAAAAAGCTATTGAAGCAATTTTTGGTGTAAAAGTACAAAAAGTAAGTATGTTAAATCTTAAAGGTAAGACTAAGAGATTTAAAGGTATTATAGGTAAGCAGTCAGATATGAAAAAAGCTATCGTGACTCTTGAGAAAGATCAAGTTATAGATTTAGCTGGGGGAGTAAAATAATGGCATTAAAATCGTTTAATCCAGTAACTCCTTCTTTAAGAGAGTTGAAGCAAGTTGATAGATCTGGTCTATGGAAAGGTGAGCCTCACAAACCTCTTACTGAGGGTATCCATAAGACGGGTGGTCGTAATAATACTGGTAGGATTACATCTTTTCACCGCGGTGGTGGTCATAAAAGATTATATCGTATCATTGATTTTAAACGTAATAAGCTTGATGTAATAGGCGTAGTAGAGCGTTTGGAATATGATCCAAATAGAACAGCTTTTATTGCTTTAGTGAAATATGAAGATGGTGAGATTAATTACATCTTAGCTCCGCAAAAATTAAATGTTGGCGATAAAATTATTGCTAGTGAAACTGCGGATATTAAAGTTGGTAATTGTTTATCACTAAAATCTATTCCAGTTGGTACAATGGTACACAATGTTGAGATGAAGCCTGGTAAAGGTGGGCAGATTGCCCGGTCTGCTGGTGCTTATGTTCAGCTTGCGGGTAAAGATTCTGGTTATGCGCAAATTAAGCTTCGTTCAGGAGAGTTACGTTTAGTACCTCTAGAATGTAGAGCTACAGTTGGTGCTGTATCTAACCAAGATCATCAAAATGTGAATTATGGTAAAGCTGGTAGAATGAGATGGCTTGGTCGTAGACCGGTTGTTAGAGGTGTGGCGATGAATCCAATCGACCATCCACATGGTGGCGGTGAGGGTAAAACTTCGGGTGGTCGTCATCCAGTTACTCCATGGGGTAAACCAACTAAAGGTAAGAAGACTCGTAAGAATAAATCTACCTCTAAGTATATCGTTAAGCGTAGAAAATAAGTAAGGCATTAATATTATGGCTCGTTCTGTTTGGAAGGGTCCGTTTGTAGACGGATATTTAATTAAAAAAATACAAAAACTAGTTGAATCTGGGAATTCGCAGATCATTCAGACTTGGTCTAGAAGATCTACGATCCTTCCTATGTTTGTAGGATATACTTTTGCTGTGCATAATGGTAATAAGTTTATTCCAGTAGCAGTCACTGAAGAAATGGTTGGTAGAAAGTTAGGGGAATTTTCCCCTACTAGAACTTTCCATGGTCATGGTGCTGATAAAAAAGCGAAGAGAAAATAAAATGACTCAAGAAAATAGAAAATCAGCAACAGCTATTGCAAGAAGCATCAGAGTAAGTCCAAGAAAACTTAATCTAGTAGCTAGTTTTATTCGTAATATGAAAGTATCTGAAGCATTAGTTCAGCTTACTTTTTCTAAGAGAAGGATTGCTCAGCAAGTAAAGCAGTGTTTGCAATCTGCGATTGCTAATGCTGAAAATAATTTTGGTCTTGATATAGATAATTTAGTGGTCTCTAACGCTACTGTTGGTAAAGCAATGGTTATGAAAAGAGTTATGCCTAGAGCTAGAGGTAGATCTGCAAAGATTAATAAATTCTTTAGCAATCTATATATCACACTAACTGAGGTAGAGGAGAAATAGCATGGGGCAAAAAGTTAATCCGCATGGCTTTAGAGTTGGTCCTACATTAATCAAAAGATGGGAATCAGTTCTGTATGCTGAAAGGAATTACGGAGATTTAGTCATTCAGGATATCAAAATCCGAAAAATGATTTGTAAAAAACATGTTCTTGCTCAAGTTAGTAGAGTGTTGATCGATAGACCTTCTAATAAAAGTATTATCATTAATATTCATGCAAGAAAGCCTGGTATTATTATTGGTAAAAGTGGTAATGATATCGAATCTTTAAAGAAAGATATTGTTAAGATTTCTGGTGTAGAAGTGTATATCAATATTCACGAAGTGAAAAAGCCGGATATTGATTCTGCTTTGATCGCGCAAGGTATTGCTTTGCAATTAGAAAAAAGAGTTGCATTTAGACGTGCAATGAAAAAAGCAATGCAAGCTTGTATGAAACAAGGTGCAAAAGGTATTAAAGTAAGTTGTTCGGGGCGTCTTGGTGGTGCTGAGATTGCTAGAACTGAATGGTATAGAGAAGGGCGTGTTCCTCTTCATACTTTAAGAGCTGATATAGATTACTCAACGGCTGAAGCGATGACAACTTATGGTGTTATCGGTATCAAGGTTTGGGTTTATAAAGGTGATTACATAGAAAACAAGAAAAAATATAATTAATTTCAGAAGTAAAGAAAATGTTATATCCAAAAAAGCAAAAATATCGTAAAGCTCATAAAGGTCGCGTCCAAACCAAGGCTAAAGCTGGTACAATGTTGGCATTCGGTTCGTTTGGCCTTAAGTCTTTAGACGGTTGTCGTGTTACCGCTCGTCAGATTGAAGCTGCGCGTCGTGCTGCTACAAGATGTATGAAAAGACAAGGAAAACTGTGGATTAAAATCTTCCCAGATTTACCTGTATCTAAAAAGCCTGCAGAGGTGAGAATGGGTAAAGGTAAAGGTTCTCCTGAGTTTTTTGCTGTGAGGGTTTCGCCTGGTAGAATTATGTTTGAAGTAGATGGCGTAGCTGAGGATGTAGCAAAACTAGCTCTTGAGCTAGCTAGTGCAAAATTGCCTGTAAGAACAAAGATAGTGAAACGTTATGACTAAAAAAAAGTTAGATACTAAAGAGGTGATTGGTCAAACAGTTGAAAAACTGAATGAAAAAATGCTTTTTTTAAAAAAAGAATTATTTAATTTGCGCTTCCAAAAAACAATGGGAGAGTTAAAAAACACCAGTAGATTCGCTGTGATTCGTAAAGAAGTTGCTAGAATTAAAACTGAGTTGGTAAAAAGATTGAAATCAGGAGGTAAATAATGCCAAAACGAATTCTTAAAGGAGTTGTGGTCAGCGCTAAGCCTGATAAAACTGTTATTGTTAAAGTAGAGCGTAGATTTAAGCACCCTCTTTATAAAAAGATTGTTAGGGTGTCTAAAAAATATGCTGCGCATGATGTTAATAATAAATTTCAAGCCGGTGATTTAGTGTCGATTATTGAAAGTCGTCCTATCTCAAAAACTAAAACTTGGGTCGTTATAGAAGATTAAATCTTTGACTTTTGAAGATTTAATGTGTATTTTGTCCCTTAATAAAAATTTTGCTGTTGGTTGTGTATTATGATTCAGATGCAAAGCATTTTGGAAGTCGCCGATAACTCGGGTGCCAAAAAAGTAATGTGTATAAAAGTTCTAGGTGGTTCCCATCATATGATTGCTAATGTTGGCGATGTGATTGTGGTATCTATTAAAGAAGCTATGCCTAATGGAAAGATCAAGAAAGGTGAAGTTCACCGTGCCTTGATCGTTAGAACAAGAACAGGCGTTCGTCGCGCTGATGGTAGTTCTATTAAATTTGATACGAATGCAGTTGTGCTATTAAATAAACAAGGAGAGCCTTTGGGCACTCGTGTGTTTGGCCCTGTTACTCGTGAGCTTAGGGCGAAAAAATTTGTAAAAATCGTGTCTTTGGCAGAGGAAGTGTTATAAATGGTTAAGCTAAAAATTCGTAAAGGTGATGAAGTAATTGTTATTACCGGGAAAGATAAAGGTAAAGTAGGGAAGGTTATGCAAGTGTTCCCGCAAGATGCAAAAATTTTAGTGTCTGGTATTAACACAATGAAAAAGCATACAAAGCCAACTCAGACTCAAGATGGTGGTATTATTGTAAAAGAAGCACCAATGCATATTTCTAATGTTGCTCATGTGGATCCTAAGTCTGGTGTGGCTACAAAAGTTGCTATTAAGTTAGTCGATGGGGCTAAAGTAAGAGTGGCTAAGAAGTCTGGTGAGATTATTGGTAAGGCAGGTAAATAATGTTAGAAAGATTTGAAGAGCTTTATAATAGTTCAGTAAAAAAAACCTTGATGGAGCAATATAAGTACTCAAATGTACATCAATTGCCAAAAATAGAAAAAATCGTTATTAATATGGGTGTTGGTGAAGGGGTCTCTGATTCTAAAGTCATTAATCACGCTGTTAATGATTTGACATTGATTTCCGGTCAAAAGCCAGTTGTTATTTCTGCAAGAACGTCTGTTGCTACTTTTAAATTAAGAGAAGGCATGAAGATTGGTTGTAAAGTTACTTTAAGAGGTAGCAGAATGTACGACTTTTTAGAAAGATTAGTTTTAGTTGCTTTGCCGCGCGTCAAAGAATTCAAAGGTTTTTCGAAAAAGAGTTTTGATGGTAGAGGTAATTTTACTTTTGGTGTGAAAGAACAGATTGTTTTTCCAGAGATTAATTATGATAAAATCGATACTATAAGAGGTATGGATATTACTTTAGTTACTTCGGCGAAAAATAATGAAGAGGGTATGGCTCTCTTATCTGCTTTTCATTTACCATTTAATAATTGATTTTAGAGAAGATCTATGGCCAAAAAAAGTTCAATAGAAAAAAATAACAGACGTAAAGCAATGAATGCTAGTTTACGCAATAAAAGATCGGCGCTTAAAGAGCAAATCAATGACAAAAACTTGCCTTTAAATGAAAGATTCCGTCTTGTCGTTAAGTTAGCTGCTTTGCCAAGAAATTCTGCAAGAACAAGAATTAGAAATAGATGTGAACTGACGGGTCGTCCTCGTGGTTATTATAGTAAATTCAAGCTATCAAGAAATATGCTTAGAGAGTTTGCTAGTATTGGTCAAATTCCTGGTTTAGTAAAAGCCAGTTGGTAAATTATATTATTTAAGAGTAATTTTATGTCGATGACAGATAATATAGCAGATATGCTTACTAGAATTAGAAATGCTCAAAAAAGCAAGCTAGTTAGTATGTTTGTTCCTCATTCTAAAATGAAATGTTCTATTTTGGATGTATTACAAGAAGAAGGTTATATTTCTTCTTATGACTTAACTGACTCTACTGGAGTTATTAAAGGTATAGAAGTTAAATTAAAATATTCTACCCAAGGTAGCCCAGCTATTCAGGAAATTAAAAGAGTATCTAAGCCTGGTAAGAGAATGTATACTGCTGCAGACGCTATGCAAGGTCATTATAGTGGTATGGGTATATATATTTTATCTACTCCTAAGGGCGTAGTATCTGATAGAGAAGCTCGTAGACTTGGCGTCGGTGGTGAAGTAATTTGTAAAGTATTTTAGGTTATAAAAATGTCAAGAGTTGGAAAATTACCTATTGCAATACCTGCTAATGTTAAGGTAGATGTAACTGATCTAAATGTAAAAGTAACTGGTCCAAAAGGCGAGTTAAATAAATCTTTTCTTGGATTGATTACTATCGGTCTTGAAGATAATGCTGTTGTTGTAAAACCTTTGGATCAAAGTAAGAATGCTAGATCAATGTGGGGAACAGCACGTAGCGTGATTAATGGAATGGTTAAGGGTGTTAGTGAGGGCTTTTCTGAAGAGCTAGAGGTAAACGGTGTTGGTTATAGAGCTGCTGTAAAAGGTGAGTATCTTAACTTATCTCTTGGAAAAAGTCATAATACTAAAATTGCGATTCCTCAGATAATTAAACTCGATACTCCAAAACAAAATATTATTATTTTAAATAGTATCGATAAAGAACAGCTTGGTCAGTTTGTTGCGACAATTATTAAACAAAGACCACCAGAGCCTTATAAAGGTAAAGGTATTAAGCGTAAAGGACAATTTGTCCAAAGAAAAGAAGGCAAGAAAAACTAATAATTAAGGCGTGATTATATGCGTACTGTTAAACGTAGATTCGAAATTAGAAGAAATAGAGTTAGGGCTACAATTAGCCGTGTGTCTGATCGTGTAAGACTTTCAGTATTTAAATCTGGAAGACATATTTATGCACAGGTTATAGATGATAGTAAGTCAATTACTATTGCTTCAGCCTCTACTATGGATAAATCTTTAAGGCAAGTAGGAAAATCTAATTGCAATAAAGCTCAGGCGGAAAAAGTTGGTGCTTTAGTTGCTGCTGCTGCAGCCGCTAAAGGGGTAACTAAAGTAGTATTTGACAAAGGTGGTTATAGATACCACGGTGTTATTCAGGCTCTTGCAGATGCTGCAAGAAAAGAATTAGATTTCTAAAATAGGTATAAATATGTCTAAATCAGACAAAGTTGAAGATTCAGTTCAAGAGAAATTAGTAGGTGTTGCTAGGGTTACTAAAGTAGTAAAAGGTGGTCGTAGATTTTCTTTCGCTGCTTGTATAGTAGCTGGTAATAAAGAAGGCATGGCTGGTTATGCTCATGGTAAAGCTCGTGAAGTAGGTGAAGCAAGAACTAAGGCTTCTCAAGCGGCTAGAAAAGCTATGGTACGTATTCCTTTGTATCAAAGCAGAACTATTCATCATGATGTGATGGGCAAAAGTGGTGCTGCTAAAGTTTTTTTACGTAGAGCAAAGCCAGGTACTGGTATTATTGCTGGTGGTGCTATGCGTGCTATTTTTGAATCTCTTGGTATTCATGATATTGTAGCAAAGTCTTTGGGTTCATCAAATGTTTATTCTATGATGGCAGCGACTTTCAATGCGTTACAAAAACTATCGTCACCAAAAGTAATTGCTGAAAGAAGAGGGAAAAATCTAGGTGAATTATCTACCTTGCCTTCTAAAAAAGCTGAAGTCGTACAAGAATAATTATTGTTGAGTGTGATAATGTTTAAAGAAATAAAGTCTGAAAAAATTAAAGTTACCCAAATTGGTAGCGCTATAGGTCGTAAAGCTGATCAAGAAAAAACTTTGATTGGTTTAGGGCTCAATAAGTTGCACAGAACAAGAGTATTAGAAAATACTCCATCCGTTTGTGGAATGATAAATAAAGTCCGCCATTTGGTAAAAATTGAAGCAGCACAGTAAGGTATTGATATGCAATTAAATGATCTTTTTAATTTACCCGGTTCAAAGAAAAAGTCTAAAAGAGTTGGTCGTGGTATTGGTAGTGGTAAAGGCAAAACTTGCGGCAGTGGTGTGAAAGGACAAAAGTCTCGTGCCGGTGTTGCGATTAAAGGTTTTGAAGGTGGTCAAATGCCAATGATCGCTAGGTTGCCTAAGCGCGGCTTTAAATGCCCTTCAACGGTGCATTTTACAGCTGTAAATTTTGTTGATATCGAAAGATTAGTTGATGAAAAAGGTGTTAAAGCTGGTGATTTAATTGATAAAAATGCTTTAGTTCAATATGGTCTAATTAAAAATACTAGAGTGAAAGTAAAATTACTTGCTAAAGGTGATTTGGCTTTGAAATTAGATTTCAACTTAGATGCATATTCTTCATCCGCCAAATCAATGGTTGAGAATATGGGTGGTAAAACTCACTAATTAGAGATCAGCTAGCATGTCTTCTAAAAATCAGAATGATTTAACTACAAGAATAATTTTTACTCTTTGTGCGTTAGTAGTGTGTAGAATCGGTTCTTACATACCGATAGCTGGTATTGACGCTATAGCTCTTCAGGAAGTTAGCAATCAAAATCAAAGCGGAATTTTAGGCATGTTTAACATGCTTTCCGGTGGTTCTCTTGGTAGAATGTCGATATTCGCTTTGGCTATCATGCCTTATATTACATCTTCTATTATTATCCAATTACTTACTATCGCTTATAAGCCTTTAGAAAATTTAAAAAAAGAAGGTGAAGTAGGGCGTAGAAAGATCAATCAGCTTTCTAGATATTTAACAGTTTTACTTGCGGCGATGCAAGCTTACGGTATTGCAACAGGGTTGCTCAATATGTCAACTGCTGCTGGCCCTGTTGTTATAATTGCTAGTGAGTTATTTAAACTTACGACGGTTATTACTCTTGCTGTTGGAACGATGTTCTTAGTATGGCTTGGTGAGCAAATTACAGCTCGTGGTATTGGTAATGGTTCTTCTTTGATTATCTTTGTTGGTATTGTTTCTGGCCTTCCAAGTGCTGTCATTAGTACTTTTGAATTGGCGCGTAAAGGTGGTCTCTCTCCAGTTATTGCGATTGGGGTTTGTTTATCTGTTGTTGTGATGATTGCAATTATTATATTCTTTGAGCGCGCTCAAAGACGTGTTCTTGTGCAATATCCTAAACGTCAAGTAGGTAATAAAGTCTATGGTGGTGATTCTACCCACATGCCGCTTAAATTAAACACCGCTGGGGTGATTCCTCCGATTTTCGCTAGTGCTTTATTGCTATTTCCTTTGACTATCGCTCAGCTATCTCAAAGTAGTTCGCCATTCGTGGAAACTATTGTTTATCATCTAGGTCATGGTAAGCCGTTATTTATATTATTATATGCAGCTTTGATTGTTATATTTGGTTTCTTTTATACTGCTGTGGTTTTTAACGCCGAAGAAACAGCTAATAATTTAAGAAAATATGGTGCTTATGTACCAGGGCGTCGTCCAGGGAAAGATACCTCTGATTATTTTGACTATTTACTTACAAGACTTACAGTACTCGGTTCATGTTATTTATGTGTGATTTGTATTGTGCCCGAGCTCTTTATGAATAAGCTTGCTATTGCAGCGAGTCTTGGCGGCACGAGCTTACTTATTGTAGTAAACGTTGTGATTGATACTTTTACACAAATTCAGACCTATATGTTTAGCAATCGTTATGAAGGTTTGATGCGTAAAATGAAAACTAAAGAGAAGTAAATTTAGTGATTTTGATTTTCATAGGTCCTCCTGGATCGGGCAAAGGAACGCAAGCAGCATTAATAGCAGCTAAGTTAAGTTTACCAGTAGTCTCGACTGGAGAAATATTACGCGCTAAAGCTTCTTCGGATACCCCAGAGGCGATAGAGTTAAAAAAAATTTTAGATAGTGGAAAGTTGGTGCCTTCGGTTGGAGTAAATCAATTTGTGTTGGAATATTTAAATTCTGTTACGAATGGATGTATTTTGGATGGCTATCCAAGAAGTTTAGATCAGGCAGAATTTTTGTCTAAGAATATCAAACAACCTATTAAGGTTTTATATTTTGATATTTCTAGTGATGTTTTGGTAAAACGCATTACAGGTCGTTTTTCTTGTAGTGATTGTGGAAGAATTTATAATAAATATTTTTCTCCTACTAAAACAGAAGGAAAATGCGATATATGTGGTTCAGAAGAATTTACATATCGTAGTGATGATAATGAACTTACAGTGCGTAGTCGTCTTGAGACTTATGAGAAGCAAACGATGCCTGTGGTTGATTATTATAAGAAGCTAAATTCACTTGAAGTAGTGGATGCGGCGAAGTCAGTTGAAAAAATAACAGAAGACTTAGTGTCTATATTAAAAAGTGATTGACTTTCGGGGCGATTTTACTATTATTCACACTGTCTAGTTAAAAGAATACAAAATTTTGGAGAATGTTTGTGGCAAGGATCGCAAGTGTAAATATACCTACTAATAAGCGTCTAGTAATTGGGCTTACTTATATCTATGGTATTGGTAGTACTTTATCAAAGAAAATATGTGAGACTACTGGTATTTCAGTTGATAAAAGAGTTAAAGATTTGACCGATAAAGAATTGGTTGATATCAGATCTCTTATTGAAAATGATTATCAGGTTGAAGGTGATTTGAGACGTGAAGTTAGTTTAAATATTAAAACTAAAAAAGATATTCGTTGTTACGAAGGTCTTCGTCATATTCGCAAGCTTCCAGTGCGTGGTCAAAATACGCACTCTAATGCTCGCACCAGAAAAGGTAAAGCTGTTGCGATTGCCGGTAAGAAAAAACCTACTAAATAGGCTATAAAATGAGTGTTACAAATACTAAAATAAAAAAGAAAAAAAAGAATATTACCCTAGGTATGGTTCATATTAAAGCTACTTTCAACAATACTATAGTAGCATTTTCTGATGTCCAAGGTAATGTAATTTCTATTTCTACTGCTGGTGCGCATGGTTTTAAAGGGGCAAAAAAAGCCACTCCTTATGCGGCTCAAATAACTGTAGATAAAGCTGCTGAAAGTGCTAGAGAGCATGGTTTAAAAACTGTGTCTATCAAAATACATGGAGCTGGCTCACAAAGAGAATCAGCGCTTCGTGCCGTTTTTGGTCAAAATTTTGTTGTAACATCTATTACAGATGTGTCTCCGGTTGCGCATAACGGTTGTAGAGCGCCTAAGAGAAGAAGAGTCTAATACTAAAAACTCGGTTAGGAAAAAATTATGTCACTTAATAAAAATTGGAGTTCTTTGATTAAGCCATCGAAATTGGTTGTATCAAAAGAAGGAAGTGAATCAAATCTTGCTAAAATTATTGTGGACCCTCTAGAGAGAGGTTTTGCGTTAACTCTTGGTAATGCTTTAAGAAGAGTTCTTTTGTCTTCCCTGCAAGGGGCTGCTATTACTTCTGTTAAAATCCCAGGTGTTGTACATGAATTTTCTGCAATATCTGGTGTAAAAGAAGATGTGTTAGATTTGATCTTAAATCTTAAATCTGTAGTAGTTAAGATGCATGTTTCTGAAAAGAAAACATTGAGATTACACGCAAAGGGTCCATGTGAAGTTACTGCGGGTATGATAGAATCAAATCATGATGTAGAAATTTTAAACCCAGATCATGTTATTTGCACCCTTGCTCAAGGTGCTAGTTTAGATATGGAGTTAGTGGTTGAGACCGGTAAAGGTTATGTTCCTGCTAATCATGCTCAAGATCAAGAAGTACCAATTGGTGTTATTTTGATGGATGCTTTATTTAGCCCAGTGACATCAGTAGCTTATAAGGTTGAGAATACTCGTGTTGGTCAAGTAACAAATTATGATAAATTAATCATGACTGTAGAGACTAATGGTTCTATCACTCCAGAAATGGCAGTAGCTTTAGCTTCTCGTATTCTGCAAGATCAATTGCAATTATTTATTACATTTGATGATGCTGAAGAAGAGAAACAAGAAGCAGTAGAGGAATTAGCCTTTAATCCAGTATTACTCAAAAAAGTTGATGAACTTGAGCTTTCAGTACGTTCTCAAAATTGTTTGAAAAATGATAATATTGTTTATATTGGTGATTTGGTCAGTAAAACTGAAGCAGAGATGTTAAAGACTCCGAATTTTGGTCGTAAATCTTTGAATGAAATTAAAGAAATATTATCTAGTTTTGGTTTGAAATTTGGTATGGATGTTGATGGATGGCCTCCAGAAAATCTAGAAATTTTAGCAAAGAAATATGAAGATCCTTATTGATTAGGAAAGGTACAAAATTATGCGTCACAAATTAAAAGGTAGAAAACTTAATAGAACCAGTAGTCATCGTAAAGCAATGTTTGCTAATATGGCTGTTGCTCTTATCATGAATGAGCAGATTAAAACTACTCTTCCTAAGGCTAAAGATCTAAGACCTTATGTAGAAGTTTTAGTTACTGCTGCAAGAAAGGGTGATTTAGCTGCTCGTAGAAAAATTATTTCTGTGATTAAAGATCATTCTGCGGCAGAAAAGCTAATGAGTGTTCTAGCAAAGCGTTATGAGCAAAGACCAGGTGGTTATTTACGTATCGTAAAAGCTGGTTTCCGTTATGGCGATATGGCTCCAATGTCATATATTGAATTTGTAGATAGAGATGAATCTGCAAAAGGCTCAATGACTCCAAGAATAGAAATAGAAACAGAAGAAAATCAAGCAGAGATTAGGTAATATATTATGGCAAATCACGCATCCGCTAAAAAGGCATGTAGACAAACAGAAACAAAAACTCTTATTAACAAGAGTAGAATGAGTCGTATTAGAACTTTCGTAAAGAAAGTAACTCTAGCTATTGAAGCGGGTTCTAAAGAAGCTGCTGCTGCGGCATTCATTGATGCACAATCTGAAGTAATGCGCGGTGTTAAAACTGGTCTTATTAAGCTAAACGCAGCGTCACGTAAAATCAGCCGTTTGTCAAAAAAGATTAAAGCAATTGGTACACCAGAAGCGTAAGTAATTATTACATTGTTTTGTGATTAAAAAGGGAGTGTTTGATAAAAGCACTCCCTTTTTATTGTTTTTTTGGTTACCATAAAAATAAAGTTGGAACATAATCAAGATAGAAATATATATTTTTCTTTTGTTTTGAGATAAGATTATCTTAATTGTTATATTAAGGTAATCTATGCCACCAAAAAAAA
>CAYTBU010000038.1:0-13234 GCA_964436105.1 uncultured Rickettsiaceae bacterium
TACAGTGCGGCTTTGACCTATCAAATTTTGCTTTTGCCATCTGTTCTTCTCCTATAAAAAAATCAAACCTAAGTTTACTTAGCGACTATTATCAACATTACCAAACTTTTATATTCTCTCAATACAATCTAATATATTGGAGCGGGTGATGGGAATCGAACCCACACAGCCAGCTTGGAAGGCTGGAGCTCTACCATTGAGCTACACCCGCGCATTTTACCACTTTTAATGGTGGAGGGAGTAGGATTTGAACCTACGAACGCTTACGCGGGCAGATTTACAGTCTGCTGCCATTGACCACTCGGCCACCCCTCCAAAACTGTCTTGTAAAATATAACAACTCTCGAAAGATTGCAACTTAAATTTTACTCAGTTTCCGTAGTTTAGTAGCTAAAATCGCCAAAAAACCAGCTCTATATTTGTTGGTTGTAAGTTATTATAATAAATAGTATCTTCTGTCAAGAACAATTATCTAAACTGGTCAATTAATGCACGCGAAACCCACAAACAAGAACAAAAACTCAAATAATAATAAACCATACTATATATATGGCAAACATCCCGCCATCCAAACTTTACAAAACCCGCTACGTAAGATTATTGAGATTCTCTGCACTGAGGAAATATTCAACACTCACAAGGATCTTATAGAAGAGCACCCACATGAAATAGTTACAAGCAAACATCTAAACAACTTACTACCACAAAGCGCCACTCATCAAGGAATAGCAGTAAAAACTAATCCTATTAGCAATACCATAGAATCTATTGATTTAAGTGGCGAGAATACCAAGATTGCTATTCTAGATCAAATTACCGACCCTCATAATATAGGGGCTATTATAAGATCTGCAGCCGCTTTTAACATTAAAGCTATTATAATGACTCATGACAATGCCGCAGAAGAAAATGGAGTAATGGCCAAAATATCTTGTGGAGGAATAGAAATAGTCCCAATAATCAGAGTAACTAACCTGCGCGGAGCAATTGACACCTTAAAGAAAAAAGGCTTTTGGATTTTAGGCTTCGACGGCGGAGCGAAAGATTTTATCTCTCAAAAAGCCCTATCAGGCAAGATTGGTATCGTTCTTGGATCCGAAGGCGTGGGCATGAGGCGTCTTACAACAGAAAGTTGCGATTTGCTATTAAAGATACCGATTGAATCATCAATGGAAAGTATAAATGTATCGAATGCTGCCGCGATAGTATTTTATGAAGCTTATAAAAATAACTAGATTTTATCCATTAGTCAGAATATAAACTAAACTAATAACTTAATAATATTTACGGAGTATGTATGAACAAAGAACAAGCACTAGCCGCGGCGCTAAGTCAAATTGAAAAAAGCTACGGAAAAGGTTCAGTAATGAAACTTGGTCAATGCAAAGCGGTAGATGTGGAAGCGATCTCCACTGGCTCACTTGGATTAGACATAGCCCTAGGAATCGGCGGCCTGCCCAAAGGAAGAGTGATAGAAATTTTTGGCCCAGAATCTTCAGGCAAAACTACTTTAACATTACATGCAATTGCAGAAGCACAAAAAAAAGGCGGAACTTGTGCCTTCATTGACGCTGAACATGCCCTAGATCCAGCTTATGCAAAAAAACTTGGCGTTAAAATTGATGATTTAATAATCTCGCAACCAGATACGGGAGAGCAAGCTCTTGAAATAGCTGATACGTTAGTACGCTCTGGCGCAGTTGACTTATTGGTCATCGATAGTGTTGCGGCTCTAGTCCCAAAAGCTGAAATCGAAGGAGAAATGGGTGATTCGCATATGGGCCTACAAGCAAGGTTAATGAGCCAAGCCCTACGTAAGCTCACCTCTTCAATCGCAAAAACAAATTGTATTATCATTTTCATCAATCAAATTCGTATGAAAATCGGTGTAATGTTCGGCAGCCCAGAAACCACCACCGGAGGTAATGCTTTAAAATTCTATGCTTCAGTTCGTCTTGATATCAGAAGAATTGGCGCGGTCAAAGATAAGGAAGATATAACCGGCAGCCAAACAAGAGTGAAGGTAGTAAAAAACAAAGTATCACCACCATTTAAAGTGGTTGAATTTGACATTATGTATGGCTCAGGCATTTCAAAGACTGGAGAGATCATAGATCTTGGTGTGAAATTAGATATAGTAGAAAAATCTGGCTCTTGGTTCTCATACAATAGCACTCGTATTGGACAAGGCCGCGAAACAGCAAAACAATATTTATTAGACAATCCATCAGTTTCTGACGAAATCGAACAAAAGATCCGTCAAAAATCTAGCACAGCAACAACAGATGTTTTTGCTGCTACGATAGAAGAAAAAGAAAATATGATTGAGGCTTAAAATGAATGATCTTTCTGGCAAAGTCGCGTTAATAACTGGAGCTTCTGGGGGCATAGGCGAAGCTTGCGCTAAAAAGCTACATCAACTTGGAGCTCATATCATCATCAGCGGTACTAATTTAGAAAAATTAGAGATACTAGGCAAAGAACTACAATCACGCTATAGCATCAGAGTATGTAATTTAAAAGATGCAAGCGATTGCGCCCAAATGATTGAAGAGATCCCGCATCTAGACATTATAGTCTGCAACGCCGGCATCACAAAAGATGGTCTATCAATGAGAATGCCAATCGAGGCTTTTCAAGATGTGATAGAAATCAATTTAACTGCCAATTTCATCTTAAACCAAGCCGCGATCAAAAAAATGATCAAAAACAAAACAGCAGGACGTATTATTAATATGTCTTCTATAGTTGGAGTCTCTGGCAATCCAGGACAAGCAAACTATTGCGCCTCAAAAGCTGGTTTAATTGGCATGAGTAAATCCCTAGCCCTAGAAGTGGCTAGCCGCGGAATTACTGTTAATGTGGTTGCGCCTGGTTTTATAGCCTCAAATATGACCGATACTTTAACCGACGCTCAAAAAGCGTTGATTACAGAAAAAATACCTATGAAAATGATCGGTAAAGCTAATGATATAGCTAACGCAGTTGCTTTTTTAGCCAGCGACGATAGCTCTTATATCACCGGTCAAACAATCCATGTAAATGGCGGTATGTTAATGGTATAAAGCAAAATATCAGCATAATTTACGATATTCAAAAAGTAGTTTTTGTTTTTTATGCTGGTATTTTAAAAGCTTTTATGGTAAAAGTTCCATGAACATGAACTTACTGAAGATTATAAATCATCTAAGTTCTTATATTGTCTAATCATTAATTCTAAAATAGGGACATGCATTATGAACGATGTCGAAGCAAAAATCATTAAAATCACTGCTGAAACTTTAAGTATAGAAGAAAGTAAAATTACTAGAGATTCTAGTTTTGTTGGCGATCTTGGAACCGACAGCCTCGATTTAGTTGAGCTGATGATGGCCTTCGAAGCAGCTTTTTGTTGTGATATTCCTGATGAAGAGGCAACAAAAATCAATACTATTGCTGATGCTGCAAGCTATATTGAAAAACAATCAGCTAGCGCGTAATTTTCTTTTATTATTTTAGCAAAGGGAGGTCATATGCATAAAAGACGAGTTGTAATAACTGGAATTGGAGCATTAACTCCCTTAGGCCTTACTGCTAAAACCACTTGGAATAACATCTTAAAAGCTCAGAGTGGTATCGGCAGAATAACTAACTTTGACCCCTCAAATTTTGTCGCACAAATTGCTGGACAAATAGATACCTCTTTTAATCCCGAAAATTTTATAGATCCACGCAATATTCGCAAAATGGATCCTTTTATTCACTATGGCATAGCTGCAGCTAGCGAAGCGATCGCTGATAGTGGATGGGAGCCCTCAACCGAAGAAGAGTTTGATCGCACTGGCGTTCTCTTAGGTTCTGGCATTGGCGGCCTTAAAGCCATTGAGGATACATCTGTATTCCTACACAGAGATGGTAATAAAGTTGGACCCTATTTTATAGCTTCATGCTTAATCAACCTTTTAGCTGGCCATGTTTCAATTAAATATGGATTTCGTGGCCCAAACCATGCAGTAGCAACAGCCTGCGCTACTGGAGCACACGCTATTGGAGACGCAGCGCGTCTAATCAAATATGGCGATGCTGATGTCATGGTAGCCGGAGGAGCAGAATCTCCTATTACCCCAGTTGGAGTAGCAGGATTTGCCTCATCAAGAGCATTAGCAACTAAATTTAATGACCGACCAACCGAAGCTTCAAGGCCTTGGGACAAAGATCATGATGGCTTTGTGATGGGAGAAGGCGCTGGTGTAGTAGTGCTGGAAGAATATGAACATGCAAAAAAACGTGGCGCTAAAATATATGCTGAAATAGTTGGCTATGGCCTAGCAGGAGATGCTTATCATATGACCTCTCTGCACCCAGAAGGTATAGGAGCAAAACTTGCTATGAAAGCTAGTATGCGCGATGCTGGAATCAACCCTAGTGATATTGACTATATTAATGCCCATGGCACATCAACTCCAATGGGGGATCCTGTCGAACTAGCGGCCGTTCAAGCGCTATTTGCTGAAGAAAACCCAAGCATTTGTATGTCATCTACCAAATCAATGACTGGACATTTACTAGGCGCAGCAGGAAGTATGGAAGCAATATTTGCCACTCTTGCGATTCAAGACCAAGTAGCTCCACCGACCATCAATTTACACAACCCTATAGATGGAGTTAAGATTGATCTTGTTGCCAACCAGGCTCAGGCACGTAAAATAAATTATGTAATGACTAATTCTTTTGGTTTTGGTGGGACTAACGCCAGTCTCATCCTGAAGAAGATTTAAGCACAGCAAGATGAATATCAAAAAGACTTTCATCCCTATTATCATAATTCTCTTCCTTGGATTTAGTTTTATAAGCTTATCTTTGCTTTATGTGATTACGCCTGGCCCTTTGAGCGAAACCAAGAATGTGATCATTTATAAAGGAACATCTACTAAACAAATCGCCACAGAACTACATACACAAAATATCATTCGCTTCCCTTATTTCTTTAACATGCTTGCAAAAGCTTATGCGCTGAGAGGTAAGTATTTAAAAAGTGGTGAATATGCTTTAACTCCAGGAGCGAATCCTATACAAGTACTTAGAATACTCGCGTCAGGCAATTCTATAATCCATAAACTTAAAATAACCGAAGGCTCAACAATAAATGATATAATAGAAAAATTGTATAATGAGCCCCTCTTAACGGGTAATATAGAAGCTGATTGTACAGAAGGTTTTTTAATGCCTTCAACTTATTTTTATTCTTTTGGCGATTCAAGACAAAAACTTCTAAGCCAAATGAAACGTCTGATGTCTGAAACATTAGATGAGCTTATGCCGAGCTTGCCAAGTAATTCTATAATTAAAACAAGGCTTGAAGTATTAACTTTAGCATCAATAGTCGAAAAAGAAGCTGGCAACGAAGCTGAAAAACCAATCGTTGCTGGCGTGTTTTATAATCGCTTGAAGAAAAATATGAAACTACAAGCAGATCCAACAACCATTTATGCTCTAACTCTTGGCAAGGAACGCCTGGGTAGACCATTGACCAAAAAAGACTTACTCATTAAATCACCCTATAATACATATTATAACAGTGGTTTACCCCCTACTCCCATTGCCTGCCCAAGCCGCAGCTCAATCGAAGCGGTGATCAAGCCAGCCAAAACAGATGCTTTGTATTTTGTAGTGAATGGGAGTGGTGGTCATAATTTTTCTAGCAACCTAGAAACGCATAATATGCATGTTCAAAATTATCGTAAGTCGATAAAGAAATAATTTTGCGATCTCAACTAGACAAATCGCTGTTATAAAACTGCTAATCATATTTATCTCTTAATAAGTTACGAAATATTCTTGCTCTATTTGATATATTGCGCTTAGAATAAGCCATAATATATTTATTTGGTACAACTTAATTATGCTTAGTCTAAGAATTTATAGAACATTAACTTTTTTATTTGGATGTTTTTTATTAATCTCGCTTTTATCTCTTTTAGAGCAAAATAATAAATTAAAAAATTTCGCTCATGTTGAGGCGATTCTAATTAAAGATCAAGATAAGCAGGAAATATTGCTAGACTTAAAAGATCCTTTAATTACTCAATATATCATTCATTCTGGAGTTTGGGAGCCGCATTTAAAAAACCTCATGAAACAAATTATACGCCCCGGACATAAAGTAATTGTTTTAGGGGGGCATGTAGGCATACATGCTTTATTGATGAGCCGACTTGTAGGCGAGAGTGGTAAGTTAGAGGTGTTCGAACCAAATCCTTCTACCCTAAAATATTTAAAGATAAATCTATTATTAAATCCAATTAAAAATATTACTTTATATGAAAAAGCTGCTTTTTCTGAAAACACACAATTAAAATTTATCGCCGTTGATTGGCGCCTGAATGCATCAGCCTCTTATCTAGAAAGAGAAGTAGGTGGTTTACCAGGAGAACAAATTACAGTAGATGCTGTAAAGCTAGATTCAATATTAACCATACCCGAAGGGGGATTTGACATTCTACAAATGGATGTCGAGGGAGCAGAAGCTCAAGCGGTTTTGGGCGCCGAGCATATTATTGATAATTCACCTAATCTAGTAGTTTTGCAAGAATGGACGGCTGATTGGATGAGAGATGACGTAGCAAAATATTTAAAATTTTGGCGAGATAGAGGTTATAGATTTGCTAAAATTACTGGTGATCAATTAAGAGAAATGTCTGATAGCGAACTAATGGTGGCCCCACAAATAGATATCATAATAACCAAAAATCTTGACTTCATAATTGCAAATTTTAAACCACTAGTAAATTAGTCCTAGCGATTGATGAAGAGTGATAATGCAACAACTAACCCCTACTACCGCCCTCTGACGATGGAGTTAAATCATCATCTACGGCGAAACGATCATCGAAAACGAAACATTCACCGACCCATTTCTTATTAGGGTTTTTAGTATCTTCAAGATATTGTAAAATACCACCCTTTAAATGATATACATCCTGATAACCCAAAGATTTCAAATAAGCAGTAGATTTTTCGCATCTCACTCCACCAGTGCAGGTCATAGCAATTTTCTTGCCTTCAAGTAAAGATTTATTTTCTTCGACCCAACCCGGGAACTGCCTAAAAGTTTCAGTCATGGGATTAATAGCACCTTCAAAAGTACCAACTTCTACTTCATAATCATTACGTGTATCTACTAGGATAACATCTTCACGCGAAATAAAATCATCCCACTGATCCGTTTCAATATATTCGCCTTTTAAATTTTGCACATCAATCTGACCAGCGCCCATGGTAATGATTTCATTTTTAAGCTTTACTTTGAATTTATGAAATGGATGCTCATCATCATAATTTGCTTTGATACTTACATCACTTGCGCCAGTTATTTTTATAATCTCATTAAGCACAGCGTCAGTTGTTTCTTTAGTACCAGAAATTGATCCGTTAAAACCCTCCCTCGCTACTAGCACAGTACCACGCACCATTTTTTTCTTTCCAATTAATAAGATCTTTGGAATTAATGATTCTGGCTCAGAAATGTTAGTAAATGAATAAAAGCTTACTATTGAAATGTCTTTTTTTTGCATATATTCCTCATAAATTCTCTTTAGAATGGAATATATAGAATAAAGCATAAAAAATCAAGAAGCCTTCACTTTAGCATCTGGTAATCTAATATAAACAGGGGATAGATCCGTAGAGTAATTATTTTGCCTAATTTTACTATAAGCTAATCTTGCTAGATTTCTAGCATTAGGCAGTGGAAATCTTGGTAGCATAATCGCATCAAATGATTGATCGATAAATTCTAATCCACTACCAGTTAAAACCATTTTACCCGGAAGACTATGTAAATAATCCATCACCTCTTGATTATCAATAACATCTGGATTACTTAAAGCAACTCCTGCGGAGTCAAAACTCTGGACATATAGCTGCCCCCGATAAGCATTCATTAGAACAATAGATCGATCAAAATTCCGAGCATGCTCTAAAGCGCGAAAATTAATTGCCTCTAAACTATTGATCACAATCGGTTCAATATTTGAACCAAAGATAATCCCTTCAGCGGCGGCAAGACCTATCCTAACGCCAGTAAAACTACCTGGACCTGTGGTCACGGCTAAAAAATCGAGATCTTTATATTCTAATCCAGCCTTCTCTAAAGCCTGTTCAATCAAAAGTAATAATAATTCTGCCTGCTGATTTGGCGCAAGCGATGATGCAGTAGCTATAATGCGATCATCATCTGCAATAACAACCGAGCATTTCGCATTAGAAGTGTCAAAAGCTAATATTTTCATGCTAGAGGACATTTAATATCACTCATCAGGATATACGCCCCATAGGTATTTCCTTAAAACCCATCCATCATGAGACTGGCATTTAATTTTACACCATTCGGCTTTGCATTTTTGGAACTGACATCTTAAATCCGGTAACAATTTAGCGACCACTCTACTGGCAAGATCTGCTGATTTTTGTAATTTAACGATTTCTTTATTCCTAATAATGACAGAATGAACCCACCCACCTTCACCTTTGATATCTTTAACATAACGCCATTGCTCAAATTCAGCGGTAATTTCAAGTGGTTCACCTTTTTTAATAAAGATCCAGTCTATTGGATATTTTATACCTGGACCAGTGCGCGCATTAACTTCGCTAGACTTGGTTGCAACGAATCTGGGCAACAGTTTTTTATTATTACAATATCCGTTTGTAGTAAAACAAAGACTAAACGCTAAAATCAAAAGCGTGATGTTACTTATTTTCATACTCATCTACAATATCCTCATCAACTTTAGCCATAACATAACTTCCGGCGCGGAATTGATTTTTTATACGGCTAATTTCATACTCACTAACCCCAATAGATTTTAATACCGCACCTCCTAACTGCAAGCCAGTCTCATAATCCTCTGGCACAATGATAGTAGCGCCTGCTTCATACAAATCAGCTGAATTACGAAGACCACGAGCACGCACAATAATAGCAACATCTGGGAAATTATGCGAAATAACTTTTAGAGCCTTTTTACTTGTTACTTCATTATCAATAGCAAGAATTATTGATAGAGCTCTATCAGCTCCAGCAGCTTGTAATGTTTCTAATTGCGCTATATCGCCTTTAAAAATAGGAAAGCCATTAGCCTCTTCTTCTTTGACAAGAGCAGCATTCAAATCAATCACGATATAATTAATGCCTTCCGCCTCTAATACTCTTGCAACCATTTTACCCACTTTACCACAACCTGCAACAACAACATGCTGCGCCAAATCTCTAGCACCGTTCTCTAAAGTGTTTAACGGAGTTACATCAATTTCCTCGACTAACATTTCCGCAAATTTTTCTCCTATAGCAGATAAAAGTGGGGTCAGAGCCATCGTACATGTTACAACTAAAAGTAACATTTTACCTATGCCATTAGGAATCACACCATTTTCCATAGCAAGATTAAATAGAATAAAAGCGAACTCGCCACCCTGACTTAATAATAATCCGGAATGTAATGCCACACCTCTACTAAAACCAAATAATATACATAGGCCAGCAATAATCAAAGTTTTGACTACTATTAAACTCATGGAAAAAATCATAATTGTAGAAATATTGGCATAGATTTCACGCCAATCTATTGTCATACCAACTGACATAAAAAACAAACCAAGTAATAACCCCTTAAATGGATAAATACTTTCCTCAGCTTGCAAACGAAATTCAGTTTCTGCAACGAGCACCCCAGCAACGAAAGCCCCAAGAGCAAGAGATAACCCTAGATACTGTGTACCCCATGCTGCGGAGAGAACCACCAGCAAGGTAACGGCGATAAATAGCTCGCTACTCTTTGCTTTATCAGACGAGATGAGCCCAAATAATGGCCGCAAAAACAACCTTCCCGTTATAAATATTCCAACTAGCGCTACAATAGCTTTTAAAAAAGAGATACCAACAGCATGTAGAATGGCTTCATCATTTTTACTTGCGAGCAATGGAATAATAACAAGCAAAGGTACTACTATGAAATCTTGCAAAAGAAGGATCGAAAGAGAAACTCTACCTGTTTGTGTTGATTGACTACCACTCTCTTCAACTACTTGCATTACTATTGCTGTAGATGATAAAGCAAGTCCTCCGCCAATGATCAAAGCAGTTGCATTATCTTCTCCAAAAATAATCACCGCAGCAGCAATAATAATTGTTGAGAACAAAACTTGTAATGACCCGAGTCCAAGGACATATTTACGCATAGCCTTAAGACGCTCAAAAGACAATTCTAACCCAATAGCAAATAACAAAAAGACAATACCAAATTCACCAAGCATTTCCGTATCATGATATTGTACGTAACCAAGCCCATGATCACCAATCACGGCTCCAGCCACCAAATATCCAAGTACTGGGCTTAGTTTTAAACGCTTAAAAACCACCACTACAAAAACTGCAGCGGCGATCAAAACCAACACAGTAGGCAAAACTGGCATTTCATGTATTGTAGATATTTGTTCCATTGCGCCCATAACTTAAATAAAAAAGACTGTATAATACTATTGTAAGATCTATATTCCTACAAGGATTTTTATATATAAGTAACAAATCTATTAGACAATTTATGAAAAAGTGATTGACAGGGGGGCTTAAAATCATTATTCTCCTGACCGAAGATGTCTATATCATATGAGAACAAAATGTCCAGATTATGCGAACTAAGCGGCGTTGGAGTGATGAGTGGCAATAAAGTATCACATTCTCAACGCAAAACAAAACGTAAATTCTTACCTAATCTTCGCCGTGTTTCTTTAACAAGCGAACTTTTAGGGCTAGAATATAAATTTAGAATCACCGCTCGCGCTTTAAGAAGCGTTGAAGTTCATGGTGGTCTTGATGGTTACTTGCTAAACACTAAAGATACTGTATTATCTGGTGAAGCTTTGTCTGTCAAAAAAACTATTAAAAATCTTTTGACGAAAAATTAATAAGGTTTATCCATTATGAAACAAGATATTCATCCTAAATATAAACCTCTTAAAATCATCATTGGGAAAGACCAATTTGACGCTATGTCAACTTTTCCAGGAAATGAAATTTTAATGGACGTTGACTTTCGTAAGCACCCAGCTTGGACCAAACAAGGGGTAACAAGCGCTAACGAATCGAACCAAAATATCAGTGCTTTTAACAAAAAATTTGCTGGTATCTCTTTTTAATTTGCTAAACTTTTTAGTTAGCTTCATTCCTGTAATTATGCTTATTTATTTAAGCATAATTACAACAGGGAAAATGATCCAAATTAGAATAGTTTCTTGACGCGGGGTGGAGCAGCTCGGTAGCTCGTCAGGCTCATAACCTGAAGGTCGTTGGTTCAAATCCAGCCCCCGCAACCATATACTTAATTACTTACATATATTCTTTCTAAATAATCTCTGTCACCCACTCTAGTTGCTATATCACCAACCTGATCAAATCCTAACTTCTCATAAAATTTCTGCGCAGCAATATTTTGCTCCAATGTACTTACTGAAAAAGGAATAAGATTATATTCTCGAAGCTTACTCATAGCACTTTGCATGAGCAGCTTCCCAACACCACGACCTTTATATTGCGGCAAAAGATATATCGCCTTAATTTCACCCGGTCCATACTGAGGACGTCTAGATACACCAAAATCACAAAAACCAACTACGTCACCCTCTATTACTGCCACAATAGAGTAATGCCCCTCTCCACTATACCACTTCGTTTTTCGCGCTAATATCTCTTCAAAAGAAAGATTATCAAGCAACTCTTGCTCAAGAATACCTCGGTACGCATGTCGCCATCCTATGATAGAAATATCAGTAATTGTGGTATAATCAGATTCTATAACTTCTCGTATAATGATATCATTCACTGTAAATAATCAGAATATAAATTTCTAACCCCGAACTTAATAAAAAACGCCACACTCGTCAACAGCAATTCCAAATTAAACTAGAATTCTTATATGTCTTCTGTTATTTTATAGATAACAAATATAGCTATAGGAAAAAACAGAATGGAACAATTTGATTTAGTAATAATTGGTGGTGGCCCCGCTGGCTATACTGGCGCAATCAGAGCAGCTCAACTTGGAATGAAGGTAGCTTGCGTGGAGAAACGCAGTACCCTGGGCGGTACTTGCCTTAATGTTGGTTGCATACCATCCAAAGCCCTCCTTAGCTTTTCAGAAAAATATGAAGATGCACGATTGCATTTTGCAGATATTGGCATCAAAACATCTAAACTAGAATTAGATATCAAAACGATGCTTGCACGTAAAAACAAAATCACTAGCGATTTATGTAAAGGCATTGACTCCCTCTTCGCTAAAAATAAAATCAAACGTTATATTGGCAGTGGCAAAATCCTTGCTGGTAATATTGTTGAAATAAGCACTGATAGCAACAAAGAACAAATCTCTGCAAAGAAAATACTCATCGCCACAGGATCTGAGGTAGCGCATCTGCCAAATGTCACTATTGATGAAAAAGACATCCTCTCTTCTACCGGAGCGCTTGATATCAGCGAGGTTCCAACGACAATGGCAATCATTGGTGGTGGAGTTATTGGGCTAGAGCTTGGATCAGTATGGCGTAGATTAGGTAGCGATGTCATCGTGATAGAATATTTGGACCGCATCTGTCCAGGATTAGACCTTGAAACCGGCAAAGGCTTCATGAAGATCCTAGAAAAACAAGGAATGAAGTTCAAACTAGGCACTAAAGTTACTAATGCCGAAAAGACAAAGGCTGGTGTTAGTATTACTTTAGAAGCAGCAGCTGGTGGATCACCATCTAAAATAACCGTTGATAAGGTTTTAGTAGCAGTCGGTAGAAAACCAAATACAGAAGGATTGGGCCTTGAAGAACTAGGCATCACAATGGGCGGGCGTGGTACTATTGAAGTGAACCCTCATTATCAAACCAATATCTCTGGCATCTATGCCGTAGGCGATGTTATCACTGGCCCAATGCTTGCCCATAAAGCCGAAGAAGAAGCGATAGCAGCAGTGGAAATCATGAATGGTCAAGCTGGTCATGTAAATTATGGCGCTATCCCAAGTGTAATCTATACCTGGCCAGAAGTAGCGTCAGTTGGAATGACCGAAGAGGAAGTACAGAAAGCTGGCACTCCTTATAAAATTGGTAAATTCCCATTCTTAGCAAATAGCCGTGCTAGAGCAACAGGTAATACTGATGGTATGGTTAAAATCATTGCCGATAGCAAAACTGATCGCATCTTAGGTGC
>CAYTBU010000039.1:0-3329 GCA_964436105.1 uncultured Rickettsiaceae bacterium
CGCATTTGGAAGATTAGTCGCATCAGAAACTAAAAAATTTATGTTATCTTGCTCGTCTAATTTAAGAGCAAATTCTTTACAAACTTTGATATGACTTGCTTCGCGATCAACGCCAAGAACAAAAGCTGCGCCTCGTGAGAGCGCTTCGAAAGCAAGGCTTCCAGTGCCAGTAAAAAGATCAAGCACATTCGCGCCTTCTAATTCTGCAATTGTCCCAGAAGAGAGAATGCTAAAAATTGCTTCTTTAAGCTTTCCAGTAGTTGGTCGGTAAGTAGCTTTTTTGATGATAGGTATCGCCACCCCTTTATATTTGCCTGAAACTATTCTCATAATTTAGCCTCTGCAACCTCTCCAGGTTTAAGGTCGCCTAATTTATAAGGGCCATAGGAAATACGAATTAAGCGATTAACACTCAGGCCAAAATGTGAAAATATTTTCCTAATCTCACGGTTCTTTCCTTCGGCTAGCTCTACCTCAAGCCAGCTGTTATTCCCCGCTTTTGTGAGTTTAATTGATTCCACTCTATAGCGTTGCCCTTCAATGGTAATGCCCTTTGTTACTCCAGATAACGCCTTCATATCAACATAACCATTAACGCGAACTTTATAAACACGGATGAATTTATTAGACGGTAGTTCAAACTTACGCGCAAGGTCTCCTGAGTTTGTTAGCAGAAGCAAGCCTTCGCTATTTAAATCCAGGCGCCCAACAGAGATTAACCTTGGTAGATGCGATGGTAAATTCTCGAAAACCGTTGGGCGGTCTTGTGGGTCTTTATGAGTTGTCACTAGACCCGCGGGTTTGTGGTATAGCCATATTTTTTGGATTTCTTTTGCTGCCAAAGTTTTGCCATCAATGGTGATTTTATTTTGATCGCTCACATTAAAAGCAGGAGTATTAATGATTTTCCCATCAACAGCCACTCTTGATTCTAGGATTATTTTTTCAGCATCGCGGCGTGAGCAATATCCAGCGTCACTCATAGCTTTCGCTAATCTTTTTGGATTCATTTTTTGAAGATTATTATGTAATTATTGCATTATAATGACTTTCACCTTTTTAGCAATTGGTGAGTTTTGTAATATCAATTATAGAATGCTGTTATAATACTTTTGCTTGCATATTATTAATATTAGTTTATTGTATCGCAATATAAATAATTTTATGGAAGTTTTGTAGGAAGCGTAAATTAGATTACAATGAACAACAAGACTCAGAGCGTATTGTAAGAAGTCGTAGTGATGATTCATCTTCAACGGAAGCTCCAGCGCCTATAGAGCAAGTGATGGAAGTAGAACCTACAATCGTAGGAGTTGATCGTGTTGTAGGGGGAGGGGCAGATGCTCTTCTAGAAATGTATGAGCTTATAGCAAATTCTAGTACAGCCGATCAAATAGAAAGTATTGCGGAGAGTCAAATACGCAAAGGTTTAGCAGTTGATTATGACACGTTATTTAAACTTGCATTTATAAAGCATAACATACCTCTTGCTAAAGTTTTAACTACTAACGCATTTGGCGTGGATGTTTATTTGTTATTTAGAGAAGCAATAGTTAAGGATAATCGTACTTTATTTGAATTTATAAAAACAAATTATGATTTGGACTTAAATTACCATAATGAAGGTGATGATAGTTTTTTAATCTTAGCCATCAAAAACTCGTCAACAATTATAGCGCATAGGTTAATTAATGCTGGAGTTAATCTTAATATTCAAGGTAAAATGGGCGATACAGCACTAATGTGTGCTGCTCAGAATAATAATCAAGAGATAGCATTAGCTCTAATAGAGGCCGAGGGGATAGAGCTTAACGCTAAAAATCAATTTGATAATACAGCTCTAATTATCGCCTCTAGGAAATGGGATAGCAAGATAGCGAAGCCTTTAATGGCTGCAAAGGGGATAGATCTTAATGCCCGAAATAAAGATGGTGATACAGCCCTAATATGCGCTGTTCAGAATAGCTGTGAGGAGATAGCATTAGCTCTAATAGCGTCAGAGGGGATAGACCTTAATGCCGGAAATACACGTGGTACAGTCCTAATACGAGCTGTTGATCATAATAACATCAAGATAGTCAAATCTTTAATAGCTGCGGGGGTAAATCTTAATGCTCAAAACTCAATCGGCAATACAGCGCTAATGTGGGCTGCTCAGAGTGGGTATACAGAGATAGCGCAGGCTTTAATAGCAGCAGATGAGATAGATCTTAATACCCAAGATAACAAGGGCAATACAGCGCTAATGTCGGCTGCTCAGAGTGGGTATACAGAGATAGTGAAGGCTTTAATAGTGGCAGAGGGGATAGAGTGTAATACCAAAGATAACAATGGCTCTACAGCGCTAATCAAGGCTACTGCTAATGGGCATACAGAGATAGCGCAGGCTTTAATAGCGGCGGGGGCAGACCTTAATGCCAAAGATGATGACCAATATACAGCGCTAATGTTCGCTGCTGATGATGGACATACAGAGATAGCTCAGGCTTTAATAGCGGCGGGGATAGATCTTAATGCCCAGAACGCAAGGGGCGATACAGCGCTAATGTGTGCTGCTTTGCAGGGTCGTATAGAGATAGTGAAGGCTTTAATTGTGGCGGGGGTAGACCTTAATGCCCAGAGCACAAATGGCGAGAGCGATACAGCGCTAATCTTTGCTGCTGCTAAGGGGCATACAGAGATAGTCAAAGCTTTAATAGCGGCGGGGATAGAGCTTAATGCCCAGAACATAGATGGCGATACAGCGCTAATGTGGGCTGCTGAGAATGGGCATACAGATGTAGCTAAGGCTTTAATAGCGGCTAAAGGGATAGATCTTAATACCCAAAATGAAAAGGGCGATACAGCGCTAATGTGGGCTGCTGCTAATGGGCGTACAGAGATAGCTCAGGCTTTAATCTTAGAGGGCGCGACCTGCTATGGTGCCAGCAATCCTCTAGTAAAAGCTTTAAGCTTGATAGTTAGCGCAGCAGATATTTATGCAAGAGGTTGTAACGATGATATCGACCTTAATATTAAGGATCCTATTTTTATAGCAAGAATGGTTTTTCATTTGTCTGATATTCTATCTAAAGGCAGGGAGTATCAAGGGAAAGACATTGGTCTTTTAAATGAAGAAGTAAAGAATAAGATATTTGGTGGAGTAATAGAGAGATTACAAACAAAAGGTTTGAGGGTTAGTTACGATAATTTTCTGAGCAAGCTTGAATCTCAAGATTTGCCAGCAGAATGGAAAGATAATATCAGTAAGTTGATTAAGGAGTCTAAAGGCATTGTTGATTCGAATGAATCAGCACTTCGTGGAGAGGTGGAAGGGATTTCAATAGTGG
>CAYTBU010000039.1:3429-12839 GCA_964436105.1 uncultured Rickettsiaceae bacterium
AAAAATGGGGCTTATTCTGTTGCCAGGAAAGCCCCCTAACCCCGTTAGTTATTGCTTAATAAATTAAGCAGCAACCGCAAAGTTACGTGTTACCACGTTATCGTTTGCACTTATTGTTTTTGACCCAAGATCTTACGATCCAGCGGAATCATACTGAGTAAAAGCGACTTCTTTCAAAGCACGTCGATCCTATTTCGCCCCCATAAGTGGACCCAGCTTCTTAGACTATATTATAGTTGAATTTGGTTTTACTTTACGTCACCTGCGAGGAGGCCCTTTAGGCCGATGTGGTAATCCAGTGAATTTAACTTATAACTGGATTGCCACGGAGCTTTGCTCCTTGCAGGTGACGACTCTCTCTAATTCAACCTATTACTATAATCAAAAGAGCTGGACATCAATATGGTGGAGGCGCCGGGTACCGCCCCCGGGTCCGCAACCCCTATTATAAGTAGCGTTTATTACTATAGCCATTAAGGCGCTTACATTGTAACATGAATCATTTAGAATATAAAGTAATTATTTAACGGCGAGCTTTCTTGGGCGGGCGGGCGAAATCTTCTTCAGCTACGGTCGCGTCATTCATGGCTTGATCATAAATTTCTACGGCTCTTCTCATATCGGCATCTCCCAGTTTATTTGCCAAAATGCTGAGCATATCAGTGCGGCTATATTTAGAGCTTTGAGAGACCATATAATAATAATTTTTATCCATAGTTTTAGCAATCATTTGATCTGCTATAGCCCCTAGTTCGGTCATATGAGATTTAAAATAATCCCTTAATTGACTAGTCGCGCTGGAGTAAAAATTATCGCCCATCATATCTGCAATGAAAATTTTGCCATCTTTAACAATATTAACGCCTTTAGCAACAAGCAATTTGATCCCAGCAATATTGGCGGCTTCAGCAGCCCACAATAACGCTGTCTCATCATTGTCATTTTGAATAGTTAGACCCGCGCCATTATCCAGCAATAACTCAGCAATATCGTTGTGCCCTTCTTTAACCGCCCACATTAAAGCAGTTTGATGATAAGTATTTTGTATGTCTGGATTAGCATCTGAATTTAATAGTAATTGTGCAATGTCGCTATGTCCATATCTTGCTGCCTGAATTAAAGCTACTTCCTGATTATGCCCCAAGCGAATATTTGGTGAGCCGCCCGCATCCAAATGCGCTTTGATCGCGACAAAATCACCTCGCGCGCAAGCTTCTACGAGAGATGCGTTGATGCGTTCCTGCGCTTCGCTAACATGTTCTTCTGCTAATGGTGCTTCTGATACGGATTCACAAATATCAGTGCTGACTGTAGATGAGTCGTTATCTGATTCATTACCTGCTTCCCCAATTAAATTTGTCATCATAATTTTTGCTCTTTTTTACTAGAAATACAGTTTGTTTAGTAAATTTGCAACAATTAGTTAACTAATTTTTTAGCGATATTTTGCATATCTTCAGGCATTTCGGCGCTAAAACTCATGGTTTCTTCAGTTACTGGATGAGTGAATTCAATGAAGCACGAATGCAAGGCTTGTCTTTTAAAGAGTTTTAATTCCTCACCTACTTCACCTTTGTAATTCTGCGCAATCTTGCGAGCATTATGACCATAGCTTTGGTCGCCAAAAATGGAATGAGCAATATGGCTCATATGAACGCGGATTTGATGAGTGCGACCAGTTTCAAGGCGACATTCAACCAGGCTAGTAGCGCCTAATATTTTAAGCACTTTATAATGTGTTATAGCTGTTTTACCCCCAGTTTTTACTACTCTCATCAGCGTGCGATCGCGCACATTGCGATCAAGATTTGCATCAATAGTGCCAGAATGAGGAATTGGAACGCCCCAAACGATCGCTTGATAGACGCGCTTTAATTCCCGAGATGCGATTTGCTCAGAGAGAGAAACATGCGCTACGTCATTTTTTGCGACTATCATTAAGCCTGAAGTGTCGCGATCTAAACGATGTACGATACCAGGACGCGTCACGCCGCCAATACCAGAGAGACTATCGCCGCAATGAGTGAGCAAAGCATTTGCCATCGTATCGGTATGCTGCCCAGCGCCAGGGTGTACTGTAAGACCAGCTTGCTTATTAATTACAAGCAGATGATCATCCTCATAAACAACATTAAGCGGAATATTAGATGGGCGCATGGTAGTATCAACAGGAGGCGGGATATTAACCATTATCTCATCGCCAGTATTTATAGTTTTTGCTCCATCCATTAACTTACCATTTACGGTAACATCGCCAGATTTAATTAGCTGCTGAATACGACTACGGGTCATGCCAGATAATTCGCTCGCTGCTTTATCTAGGCGAGAGCCATGGAGGTTTTCTGGTGTGGTGAAATGATGTTTTTGCATGGGTTGTTTTTACTACAGCTACTAAATTATGTCAAATTGAAACTCATTGTCAAAACTACTTGCAAAAAAGGTCAAGATGAGAGAATATCTGCTTATGATAAAAATGCGCCGTTTCAAAATTGATAAATTAATACGTGATAGATTCCCAGAAATTCTTAGTAATTCTGGGATTAAAGTGTTTGAACGCAACCTATCGCAAGATGAATATATTGACAGCTTAAAGGATAAGTTAGTAGAAGAAGCTCAGGAAATCTGTGATGCTGATAATAAGGACGATATATTGGAAGAGCTAGCTGATCTTTTTGAGGTGATGACTACTTTTGCCAAAGTGCAAGGTTTTGAACTTCAAGATATTATGCGAATTGCTGAAGAGAAAAAACTTAATAAAGGTGGCTTTGTATTTAAAACCTATGTCGATTTTGTTGAAATTGAATCCACTCATCCAAATATTAAATATTACCAAGCTAGCCCAGCTAAATATCCAGAAATAAAATAATATGAATAAAAAACCTAAAATCTCTACTTTTGAAGCATTAGATTGGTATTCTGCAATGGAACTAGACGATGTTACTGCAGGCGAGCCTGGACTCGATCTGTCATCGCTTGAGTTTTGTCATGGCGAGCGAAGCGTGTCCATCCAGAAAAAAATGGATACATCACTGGATTGCCACGTCGCTAATGCTCTCACGGGTGACGTTAGTCACAACACATACACCACGCTAGAATCCTTAAAAACCGCAGTAATGAATTTTGACGGGTGCGACCTTAAAAAAACTGCCACTAATATAGTTTTTGCTGATGGTGCTCCGGATGCTAAAATTATGCTAATTGGTGAAGCTCCAGGAGCAGAAGAAGATGAAACTGGCATTCCATTTTGTGGTGATAGCGGTAAATTGCTAGATAATATGCTGGCCTCAATTGGCCTTTCTAGGGAAAAAAATGTTTATATTACTAATACAATTTTTTGGCGTCCACCGGCAAATCGCCGTCCTACAAAAGAGGAGATTGAGTTATGTCGCCCATTTGTAGAACAACATATTGCCTTAATTAAACCTAGACTACTTATCTTAGTCGGCAGCACAGCCGTAACAGCCTTACTTGGACCTAAGTTTGAAATTACGAAAATTAGACAAGAATATTATGCCTATAATAAT
Source organism: uncultured Rickettsiaceae bacterium (assembly GCA_964436105.1). GTDB lineage: Bacteria > Pseudomonadota > Alphaproteobacteria > Rickettsiales > Rickettsiaceae > JAGOJE01. The sequence continues at coordinate 6,954 of CAYTBU010000039.1, forward strand.
GCATATTTATCTGAATCCATTGCTACGACTGCTTTGTTTCACCCGGCTTATCTGATGCGTCAACCGTCACAAAAGAAACAAGCGTGGTATGATTTACTCAAGATCAAAGATTTCATCGCTAAAAATATCGCTAAGTAAGTTTTTTTGTTGATATTTATCATATGTTAACTGTAAACTTAGACCAAGAGCGTCGTTTTCTTGTCATGGCGAGGATCACCTCTCCGTAGCCATCCAGTTATAAAATACATTATTTCTGGATAGCTACGTCGGCTTTACAGCCTCCTCGTTATGACGTTGTTCATGAAGGCAAAGTAAGTAAAAAAAGGAGAGAACAAAATGTCAGAATCGACTAAATATGCCGAGCTTAAGATTGATGATAAAATCTTCAAATTACCAATCTATAAAGCTACCATTGGACAGGATGTGATCGATGTAACGAAGCTTTATAGTGAGAGTGGATATTTTACTTATGATCCAGGCTTTATGTCCACCGCATCTTGTGATTCGACTATTACCTATATCGATGGTGATATCGGCATTTTACGCCACCGTGGATATAACATCAAAGATTTAGCTGAGAAATGTAACTTTCTTGAAGTAGCGCATTTGTTATTATATGGCAATTTGCCAAATAAAGAGCAGCAAAAAGAATTTAAGCATAAAATTATTTATCATTCTTTGGTGACAGAGCAAATGCGTCATTTATTTGGTGCATTTCGTCATTCTGCCCATCCTATGGCAGTTATGCTTTCTGCGGTTGGTTCTCTATCAGCATTTTATCATGATTCTCTTGATATAGATAGTCCTGAGGCCCGTAACCTTGCTGCGCTGCGTATTATTGCTAAAATGCCTACTATTGCGGCGATGTCGTATAAATATTCAATTGGCCAGCCCTTCGTCTATCCAGATAATAGCCTTAGTTTTTCGGAAAATTTTCTTCATATGATGTTTGCCACGCCGTGCGAGCCTTATAAAGTAAACCCTGTTTTGAGCAAAGCTTTGGACAAGATTTTTATCCTTCATGCCGATCATGAACAAAACGCCTCAACATCAACAGTGCGTCTTGCTGGTTCATCTGGAGCTAATCCTTTTGCTTGTATTAGCGCTGGTATTGCTTCGCTTTGGGGGCCTGCTCATGGTGGCGCTAATGAAGCCGTAATTAAGATGCTGCATGAGATTAAAACAGTTGATCGTATTCCCGAATTTATTGCTAAAGCAAAAGATAAAAACAGTGGCTTTAGATTGATGGGTTTTGGTCATAGAGTTTATAAGAATTATGATCCGCGTGCCGCTGTGCTGCGCGAAACCTGTCAAGAAGTGCTCGCAGAATTAGGGCAGGGTCATAGTCCTATTTTACAAATCGCAGTAGAGTTAGAAAAAATAGCACTTAGTGATCCATATTTTATTGAAAGAAAATTATACCCTAATGTTGATTTTTACTCGGGCATAATCTATGAAGCTATGAATATACCTCCGCAGATGTTTACGGTGCTCTTTACTGTTGCAAGAAGTGTTGGTTGGATGGCTCAATGGCTTGAGATGCATGATGATCCAAATATGAAAATTTCTCGCCCACGCCAGTTGTACAAAGGTGAGATCGAGAAGAAATTGTAGTCTTGTGATTTTAACTTGCATCGTTGTTGTTTGCTGCTCACGTATTAATATACGCATCGCAGCTTCACGCCTAGATGCAAATTAAACTGACAAGACTATATGAGTAATGATTATAAACAGGTAGAATTATGACAGAATTAACACCAATAACAGTAGCATATGGCGATGGCATAGGGCCAGAAATTATGGAAGCGGTGATTCGTATTTTAAAAGAAGCTGAAGCAGAAATTCGTATTGAAACCATTGAAATTGGTGAAAAATTATATAAAAAAAACTATAGTTCTGGCATTGCAGATGATACTTGGGAGTCTTTAGAGCGCACGCATATTTTACTTAAAGCGCCGATTACTACGCCGCAAGGTGGTGGCTATAAAAGTCTTAACGTTACGCTGCGTAAAACTCTGGGCCTTTATGCCAACATTCGCCCGACAGTGGCTTATTCTCCATTCATTGAAACCTATTTTCCAAAGATGGATCTAGTAATTGTGCGTGAAAATGAAGAGGATATTTACGCCGGCATTGAATATCGCCAAACGCATAATATGTATTCTTCGCTTAAGTTGATCAGCCGCGTGGGTAGTGAAAAAATCATTCGTTATGCTTTTGAATATGCGGTTAAAAATAATCGTAAGAAAGTTTCGTGCTTCAGCAAAGATAATATTATGAAATTCTCCGATGGTATATTTCATAAAGTTTTTGATGAAATAAAATTAGAATATCCATCGATTGAAAGTAACCATTATATCATTGATATTGGGACCGCAAAATTAGCAAGTAACCCAGAGCTTTTTGATGTTATCGTTACCTCAAATTTATATGGCGATATCATCTCGGATGTTGCTTCTGAAATTTCTGGTTCTGTTGGCATGGCTGGGAGTTCTAATATTGGACCAAATTATGCTATGTTTGAAGCTGTGCATGGCTCTGCTCCTGATATTGCTGGGCAAAATATGGCCAATCCATCAGGACTTCTTAATGCCGCAATTATGATGCTTATTCATATTGGTCAAGGTAAGATAGCAGCAGCGATAGAGAATGCTTGGAAGAGAACAATTGAAGATGGTATTCATACCGGCGATATTTTTCAGGAAGGCTTATCAAAGAAGAAAGTAGGTACCAAAGAATTTGCGGATGCTATTATTGAAAGATTGGGGCAAGTTCCAAGTAAACTCGCTAAAGTAGCTTATCAAAATACTACTGCATCTAAAGAAAAAATCCGCGAATATGTGATAGATAAAAAAGAGAAAAAAGAACTTCTTGGAGTGGATGTTTTCTTTGATATTGATGGTTTTTCAACCTATGAAATTGCTAGCAAAATACAAAGCTTAAAAATTTCATTAGAACTACAAACCATTGCTGTCAAGGGGCTGAAAGTATGGCCCGCTTCGGTTGATGGCGTTATGCTATCCGACCATTGGTGCTGTCGTTTTATGAAGAAGGATTCCTCGGTAATTACTCATGATGATATCGCGTCTTTGCTAAGTGCTTTAGCGGAGGCTGAGTTAGATTTTATTAAAACCGAAAATCTATATAATTTTGATGGAGAAAGAGGGTACAGCCTTGCCCAAGGGGAGTAATATCATTTCCCATTGCTGATGCCCACTTTGTCGAACTACGCAATCTACGCTACGCACCTATTAAATATAGGCTTACGTTGCTTGATGCTTGTTCTCCTATTGCTCATTCAGCACTGAGAAGTGGTATAAGGGTTTTTTGCCCCAACCTCTTACTCAAGAAATCGTTATCAAAAAGACGTTATTTCTTGGCGTGATTCTTTAAAAATGGGATTTGTAATGCAATGAACAGCATGGTGATTGGTATTGCACCAAAGACCTTAAAATCTACCCAGAAAGCTTCAGGGAAATTGCGCCACACGATTTCATTAATCGCTGCCATCATGAAAAAATAAATGGCAAATCTTTTGCCTAGTACTAGCCAGTTTTGATCTTCCATTTGAAAAGCATGTCCTAGAATTTCTTTAATGAAGGGTTTTTTTTGCAATACACCGAAAGATAAAATAGAAGCAAAGATTATATATAATAAAGTTGGCTTCATTTTAATATACATAGCATCGCCACTAATTAAGGTGATCGATCCAGAAATTAGTAAAATAGAACCAGAAAGCAGCAATGGCATAGATATTCTTTTATCAATTAAATAGCTGATAATCAGCGATAAAAGCGTTACTATTATCATAGACCCTGTAGCCACAAAAATATTAGCTTGCTTATAGGTAGCAAAAAAAACCGCTATAGGGCCAAATTCAAGTAGTAATTTAAACATAATTTTTAACTATTTTTTCTTTTTGGATGATAATTTACTCTGAAGCGCAGCACATCCAAATAATGTGGCAAGAGTGACTAGATAAGATATAATCTGTACGCCATTAGGCTTTGCTTTATATCCGATCATAACTTTTAGGAATTGTCCTGTTATGCTATAATCGTTAATAAGCCATGAGCTATCCCAAATGACTTGATTATATGATGTAATGAAGCCAATAGAAGTTAGGATTCCGGCAGCTTGTACCGCAAGACCAGCAGCAATAAAAGCAAGTAATATAAAACATATTTTGAATATATAGCGAGCTGCAAATTTTATGAGGCCTGAATATATGGCCACGCCAGCAATCGTGCCGCCAGCAGCGCCAATAGCAAAGCCTAATATATAATTGATGCCAGGGTCAGATTTATTGGCTTGTACGAAAGTGATCATATATAAAACTATTTCAGCCCCTTCGCGGAAAATAGTGCTAGCAATAAGCAATATAAGCATTGCTTTGCTGAAAATATTGTTTTCTAGATCGCATATAACATAATCAATATTATGACGTATTTTTCTATCAGCATTGTTCATCCATAAACTAGAAAATCCTATCAGGATAATAGTGAGTATAATAACTGCCACATCAAAAATTTCATCACCACTCTCATGAAAAGAATGTTGTAGAGCGCGCGCCCAAAAAGTTAGCATGGCAGAGCAGACAATGCCGGTCATCACGCCACTGGTGATATAAAATAAACGATTTTTTATATGTTTTGTTGCGGCAAAAATAATACCTAGTAAGATTGAAACTTCTAAGAATTCTCTAAAAATAATGATCGCAATTTTTAGCATATTTATTCCACTGATTTGATTTTAAGTATACCTTTGGCGGTGTCGGAATGGAATTCTCCAAAAAATGAATATTCACCGACGGCTAAAGGAGCCAGTATTATAACTACTTTTGCGTTCGGTGGAATAATTTTTTCACGGTTTAAGTCGTGGCTCTCAAATTCTTCAACCATAGAATCCATATTATCTACAATTAATTTGATTTTCTTGCCTTCTGGAGCTTCAATAATATTAGGCTCAAAATAGTGATTTTTAATCGTGAGATTAATCTCAACCACGTCATCCGCATAAGAGTTACAAGAAAATAAAAGCAAAAAAATAAAAAATATTTGGTACATTATTAGCTTTTCCTTATTTGTGATAAAGCATCGTCAATTGCGAGGAGGCTAAAGCCGACGTGGCAATCCAGAAAAAATAATGAATATATTAACCAGATGACCACGGCGCGTATGCGCGCCTCGCCTGTGACGAAGAACTAGCCCGAGGCGACTTCACACTTCCTAATTCATCTTTGCCATTCTATAACATTTAGCCTAAATATGCAATGTAACGATTTTATTTTTTCTTTTTACCATATTTAACTGCTATACTCCGCGCATCAGCGATGTCTTCTTTCTTGCGTTGCTCTGACACTTCTTTATATTCACGAAGTTTTTCGGCTGGAGATTTATCTTTATTATTCTTTCCTCTCTCTTTATCCTGGCGATCTCTTTCTATTTTTCTATCTATCGCTTTATCTCTTATGTCTTTTTTCTTGCTTCTATCTTGCTCTCTTTGCTTTTCTTGTTCCTTTGTTTTATCAATTCTAGCTTGTTTCTGATTTGCCCTCTCAGCGCTTTTTCCTCCTATCGCATCGTCTTTTCTTTCTCTTGCTTCAAGAAGTTTAGATCTCTTTTGTTGTTTTGCGATTCTTGCATTGTCTCTTTTATCTGTTACGTCTTTAATTTCCTTTTCACGAGCTTGTTGCTTTGGCTCAAATTCTTCTGGCGTTACTCCCGTGCCTTTGTCGTATCCTTCTTTGAGCGCTGTCTTGAGAACTACTCGGCTATGCTCAGCGTTATTTTTTAGATCTCTGCCTTTTTCTAAGGTCCTATGAGTGCTATCAGCCACCCTACGTCCAACCAAGGATGCAGCATGCCCTATTTCAGATGGGGCGTC
>CAYTBU010000040.1:0-2519 GCA_964436105.1 uncultured Rickettsiaceae bacterium
TCACCGCCAGCCGGAAGCAATCACGCAGCGATTATTTGCAAGAAAAGATTGAAGTTGCTGATGCTTGGAGTTTGGAGCGTGAAATTGAAATAGCAATGGATGCTTTGCGTTGCCCTCCTAAAGATGCTGATGTGTCAAAGATTTCTGGTGGTGAAAAACGCCGTGTTGCTCTTTGTAAATTATTGCTTGAAAAGCCAGATATGATACTGCTAGATGAACCAACGAACCATTTGGATGCGGAGTCAGTTTCTTGGCTTGAGAATTATTTGAAGAATTATAAAGGCACAGTAGTGGTCATTACGCATGATCGCTATTTCCTTGATAATGTTACTGATTGGATTTTAGAGATTGATCGTGGAAATTGTGTGCCGTGGCATTCGAATTATTCTGCTTGGCTCGAGCAAAAGCACGCTAAATTATCTTTAGAAGAAAAAGAAGAAAGCGATCGTACTAAACATTTGAAAAAAGAATTAGAGTGGATCCGTCAGTCGCCTAAGGCTCGTCAATCTAAGAGCAAAGCTCGTTTAAACTCTTATCAAGAGTTGCTAGAAAGACAGCAGGATAAGAGTAGTAACATCACTCAAATCGTTATTCCAAATGGCCCTCGTCTTGGCGATATGGTCATTGAAGTTGAGCATTTAGCCAAGAAATTTAATGATAGAGCCCTTCTTACTGATTTGAATTTTATTGTACCTAAAGGAGCTATTGTTGGAATTATTGGACCAAATGGTGCTGGTAAAACAACATTATTTAATATGATAACTGGAAAAGACAAGCCAGATAGTGGGTCTATTAAAGTTGGGTCAACAGTAAAACTTGGTTATATCGATCAATCTCGTGATCATTTAGATGCTAGCAAGACTGTTTGGGAAGAGATCTCTGGCGGATTGGATGAAATGAATCTTGGTGAGAATAGGGTGGTGAAATCTCGTGCTTATTGTGCGGCTTTTAACTTCAGAGGCCCAGATCAACAAAAGAAAGTTGGAACATTGTCCGGTGGTGAGCGTAATAGGGTTCATATGGCCAAAATGTTAAAAGAAGGCGCTAACGTTCTTCTGCTCGATGAACCATCAAATGATCTTGATGTTGATACTTTGCGTGCTCTTGAGGATGCAATTATGGATTTTGCTGGCTGTGTGTTTGTGATTACCCATGATAGATGGTTCTTAGATCGTATTGCTACTCATATTTTATCTTATGATCAAGAAGGTAATGCAACTTGGTTTGAGGGTAATTATCAAGATTATCATACTTATATGTTAGAACAGCTTGGTCATGATGTAACTAATCCAAAATATAGACATAAAAGATTGGCTTGAGTCGTGTTGTCATTGCGAGGAGCTGCAAGCGCCGTGGCAATCCAGATCCTGTGAGCATGCAGTGAAAACATAATAACGATATAAAAAAACTGGATGGCCACGTCGGCCATTTGGCCTCCTCGCCATGACGGGAAGCTAACTTAAATCACCATCATAACACTATTACACAAAATTATCAATGTAAACCCCTTTTCCTTGTTGCTTAATGTTATAATCATTGTTTATAATGTATCAATTCGAATAATTAAATATATTGATATTATATGTCACAAGATGATTCAAACAAAGATGATGAAATAACACGTAGGGACTTTATGGTCTTGACGGCAAGCAGTATGACAGCAGTGGGTGCTGCGTGCGCTGTATGGCCGCTTGTTGATTCACTCAATCCTTCGGCTGATGTGCTCGCTTTATCTTCTATTGAGGTTGATATCTCTGCTGTTGCTCCTGGTCAAAGCAAAACTGTGCAATGGCGTGGTAAGCCGGTTTTTATTAAAAATCGTACGGCCGAAGAAGTTGCAGAAGCAAATAATGTCAAATTAGATGGATTAATAGATCCAGAAACTGATGATATGAGAGTCAAGAAAGGACACGAAAATTGGTTGGTTACCATTGGAATCTGCACTCATCTTGGATGTGTGCCTTTAGAGGGGCAGGGAGAATATAAAGGGTGGTTCTGCCCATGCCATGGTTCGGTGTATGATACCTCGGGCAGAGTGCGTAGAGGCCCGGCTCCTTTAAATCTTGAGGTTCCACCTTATGAGTTCATCAGCGATACTAAAATAAAAATCGGTTAAAATTCTATGCAAGATATAAAAAAAACAGAAGAGAAACCAGGTATTATTGGATGGATTAATTACCGTCTTCCTATATTTACTTTCTTAGAGCATTTAAGTGTTTACCAGACTCCTAAAAATTTAAGCTATTTATGGAATCTTGGTTCTATTGCTGGCATTGCGTTAGTGATACAAATTATTACAGGCCTTATTCTTGCTATGCATTACACCCCTCATATTGATCATGCTTTTAATAGCGTTGAGCATATTATGCGTAATGTAAATTATGGCTGGCTCATTCGCTATATTCATTCTGTTGGTGCATCAATGTTTTTTGTAACTGTATATTTGCATATGTTTAGAGGTTTATATTATGGTTCATATAAAGCTCCTCGTGAATTGCTTTGGCATATTGGTATAGTTA
>CAYTBU010000040.1:2529-3170 GCA_964436105.1 uncultured Rickettsiaceae bacterium
CGTGAGATTCTTTGGTGGCTTGGTCTGGTGATTTTCTTGCTGATGATGGCAACTGCTTTTATGGGATATGTTCTACCTTGGGGGCAGATGAGCTATTGGGGTGCTACGGTTATTACTAATTTATTCTCTGCGATCCCAGTGATAGGAGAGAGTATTGTGACCTGGTTGTGGGGTGGTTTTTCTGTGGGAAATCCTACTCTTAACCGCTTCTTTTCTTTGCATTATTTACTTCCGTTTATCATAGTAGCGCTTGTTATATTGCATTTGGTCGCATTGCATATTCATGGTTCTAATAATCCAAAAGGAATTGATGTAAAATCGCCAAAAGATACTATTTCTTTCCATCCTTATTACACGGTAAAAGATTTTATTGGTTTTGGTGTTTATTTTTTAATTTTCGCTTTCTTTATTTTTTATGAGCCTAATTATCTTGGTCACCCTGATAATTATATTCCGGCAAACCCAATGGTAACGCCTGCTCATATCGTACCTGAATGGTATTTTCTGCCTTTTTATGCGATCTTGCGCGCTGTGCCAAGTAAGCTAGGTGGGGTGATTTTAATGTTTAGTGCTATTCTAGTGCTATTTTTCTTACCGTGGCTTGATCGCTGCTCTGTGCGTAGCAATAATTATCGTCCTTG
>CAYTBU010000040.1:3180-11978 GCA_964436105.1 uncultured Rickettsiaceae bacterium
CCATACCATCAGCGACTACCATTAAATATTCGCCTTTTTGGTTTTTTATAATTGATTGCCTTGCCCTTGGTTATCTTGGTGGTCAGCCGGCTGAAGAGCCTTTTATTACGATGAGTCGCTTTGCTGGAACTTACTATTTTCTACATTTTTTTGTAATCACCCCTTTGATTGCAAAATATGAAAAGCCACTTCCATTACCAAAATCAATATGAGAGACTAGTCATTATGAAAAAAATTTCGAATGTATTTGTGTATATCATTTTGACCCTTATGCCGTGTTTCGCTATGGCGGAAGATCATATTGTATTAAAAGAAATGTATTGGCCTTTTGAAGGTATGTTCGGATCTGTCGATCGCCAAGCAGCGCAGCGTGGGTTTCAGGTATATAAGGAAGTATGCGCTGTTTGTCACTCGATGAATCAATTGTCGTATCGTAATTTAAAAAATTTAGGTTTCTCTGACGAGGAAATCAAAGAATTAGCAAGTTCAGTAACGGTAAAAGATGGTCCTAATGATCAAGGAGATATGTTTGATCGTGCCGGACTACCGTATGATAAATTTGTTTCTCCTTTTGCTAATGATAATGCTGCAAGGGCTGCAAATAATGGAGCTTTGCCAGTAGATCTTTCGCTCATTATTAAAGCCCGTCATGATGGCGCTAATTATGTATATTCCTTGCTTACTGGCTATCAAGACGCTCCTGAAGGTTTTGAAATGATGCCTGGACTTACGTATAATCATTATTTTCCTGGTTATCAAATAGCTATGCCATCTCCTCTTTCTGATGATATGGTGAATTATAGTGATGGCACAAATGCAACAATTGATCAAATGGCAAGAGATGTAGTAATCTTCCTGCAATGGGCTGCGGAGCCAGAGATGGAGGCTCGTAAAGCTATGGGCTTAAAGGTTATTCTATTTTTGCTGGCTTTTACAATAATGTTTTATATTGCTAAGAAACGTATTTGGAGTGGTCTCAAAAAAGATTGAGTGATAGTATAATTGTCATTGCGAGGAGGGTATAAATCCGACGTGGCAATCCAGTAATATAGTCTTGGGCTATATTTATAGCCTTTTGGGTTATAAAATTATAAGTAAGTTCACTGGATGGCCACGTCGGCCTTTTGACCTCCTCGCCATGACGACTATTAAAACGAGGCTTTATGATCAAAAATACTTCTACTACTTATGGCATAGTTGCGAGGTTGTTGCATTGGGTTTTAGCAATCTTTATTATTACTTTGATAGCTGTTGGGATATATATGTCTGAACTTCCAGATTCTACGGATAAATGGCGTATTATTGGCATGCATAAAGCAACGGGTATGTTTGTATTATCATTAGTGATTGTAAGGGTGATATGGCGTTTAATGAATGTGCAGCCAGAATTGCCCAAATCTGTTCCAGCTATTTTAGCCCGTCTTGCTCATGCCAATATTTTTATATTATATTTTCTTATGATAGCAATGCCCGTTAGTGGAATATTAGGCTCTTTAAGCGCCGGATATCCTATCTCTTTCTTCGATTTGTTTGTGATTCCAGCTTTTTCTATGAAATATGAAGTATTTTCATCATATTGTTGGTGGACTCATGGCATTTGTGCTTGGTTGTTGATATGTCTTATTATCGCTCATATTGGAGCAGGATTATATCATCATTTTATTCGTAAGGATAACGTGCTGCGCAGAATGTGGAGCGAAAATTAAATATGATATCTTTAGGTTTGATGAGTGGTACCTCTTGTGATGGTGTTGATGGGGCAATCATAGAAACTGATGGCCATAAAGTACAAAAATTTATCGCAGAATATTATTTGCCTTATGGCCCAGAATTCTCAAAGCAATTACTTGCAGTGATGCAGGGGCAAGCGTCATATTTAGATATTGAAAATGAACTAACGAACCATCATATTAAGGTCGTCAAAGAATTAGAAAGAATATCAGGCGTTACACCAGAAGTAATAGGTTTTCACGGTCAGACTATATTTCATGATCCATCTAGGGGCATAACCTATCAGATAGGTAATCCTCATTTGCTCGCCGCGAAGACTAAGGTTAATGTTGTGGCAGATTTTCGTCGTAGGGATGTTGCATATGGGGGGCAGGGAGCGCCACTCGTTCCTATATTTCATAAAGCTATTATGAATGGGGGTTATAAGGCAGTTGCAGTGATCAACATTGGTGGAGTTTCGAATATCACCTATATTGATGGCGATGATGTGCTATTAGGTTATGATGTAGGCCCCGGTAATGCTTATATCAATGACGCAATGAGGAAATATTATAATGAACCTTATGATGATGGTGGAAAAATTGCCGCTTCTGGTAAGGTGAATGAAGAGATAGTGCAAAAGTTTATGCAAGATCCATTTTTTATTACCCCTATTCCAAAGTCCTTAGATCGCAATCATTTTGCTTGGTTGATGAATGAATTAGAATTTAGTGCCCCAAAGGATATAGTCGCGACTCTAACTATGATTACTGCCAAAGCTATTGCTTATGCTTTGTTTAATTCCGGTGATAATTTGCCAGAGAGCGCCTTTATTTGTGGCGGTGGAGCTCATAATAAAACGATGATGGATTGGCTAAGCAAGGAAGTAGAGGGTATTCCTGTGCGTAATATTAGCGCTTTAGGTTTGAAATCTGATTTTATTGAAGCTCAGGCCTTTGCTTTTTTAGCTGTAAGATGCCTCAAGAATTTGCCCTCTACTTTTCCTTCGACTACAGGGGTTAGTCAAGCAACAGTTTGTGGGCTTTGTTTTCCTTTTTAGTAGTGGTTTTATTATTGTTTGTCATCTCCACTGCTTGTTTACAATATTCGATTAATGCTTGTTCTAATTCATCTAGTCTAGCGCGATAAAAATGATCACCGCCTGAAATGGTTTTATATTCGACTCTAGAATGTTTTTGTTTTGATAATCTTTCTACTAAATCCGATACTGAATCTTCAGAGACTATACTATCTTGATCCCCTTGTACAATAAGGCCCGGAATAGGACATGGTGATAAAAATGAAAAGTCATATTTATTTACTGGTGGTGATACGGCGATAAAATAGTTTATTTCGGGCCTTCTCATGATTAGTTGCATTCCAACCCATGAGCCAAATGAGAATCCCGCCACCCAAAAGCTGGCAGCTAGAGGGTTATGTAGTTGCAGCCAATCGAGAGCTGTTGCGGCATCAGTAAGTTCTCCTACGCCATTATCAAATTCTCCTTGAGAATTTCCTACCCCACGAAAGTTAATTCTAAGAGTCGTAAAGCCATTATTTACAAATGACTTATAAGTGCTATATACAACCTTATTATTCATGGTGCCGCCGTGAGCGGGATGAGGGTGTAGAACTAGCGCTACCGGGGCTTTTCTATTAATAGATTGGGTGTATCTTCCCTCTATGCGTCCAGCTGGTCCATTAAAAAATATTTCAGGCATAAGAATACTTGACCAAATTAGTAGGTTGTTGTAGTTTATTAGATGGGTCGCAGTATATAGACTATTTTATATAAAATCAATGATAAGCATATGATAATTACTACTAGAGGACGTTATGCAGTAATGGCGATATTAGATATTGCTAGTATGAAACAGTCTGTTCCAGTTGCTTTAGCTGACATATCTATTAGGCAAAGCATAGCCTTGAGCTATCTAGAGCAGATTTTTATACGCCTAAAAAAAAGTGATATTGTTACATCAGTGCGCGGTCCTGGAGGTGGTTATTTATTAGCTCGAGATGCTAGTAGGATAACTTTGGATCAAATTATTGATGCAGTAGAAGAAGATATAGATGTTACTCGTTGCGGTAGTGAAGAGGCAAAAGGATGTATGCCTGGATATGTAAAATGCAAAGCTCATGATTTATGGGAGAATTTAAGTATCACTATTAGGAGATATTTTGCTGATATTTCAATTGCTGATGTTTTAGAGAGTGATTTTAAGAAGGTCACGCTAAAATGACTATTTACTTAGATTATAATGCAACGAGCATAATGCTAGATGACGTAAAAAACGCGATGCTAGAATGCGCATCTTCACCGCTTAATCCATCATCAATACATTCCTTTGGCAGGTCTGCTAAAGCTTCTATTGAAAAGGCTAGAGGAGAGGTGATGTCTTTGGTTGGTCTTAATATGCATAAAGGGAATTATAGTTTGATCTTCACATCTTCTGGTACTGAAGCGAATAATCTAATGATGCATAATTTTACTAAAGGTAGAATTTTAATCTCGAAGGTAGAGCATGCTTCTATCTTAAAACATAGAGATTATAAGGATAATATAGATTTATTAGCTGTTGATAAAAATGGTATTATACAAATAGATCAATTAGAAGATTGGCTAGAGAAAAATTCTGGTGCTGACAATTTGGTATCCATAATTCTTGCGAATAATGAAACTGGCATAATTCAGCCAATGAAAGAGATTGTGGATCTAGTGCATAAATATGGGGCGCTAATCCATAGTGATATTACGCAGGCGCCAGGTAAAATAGATGTTGATATAGAATCTTTGGGTCTTGATTTTGCAACTCTCTCTGGGCATAAATTTGGTGGACCAACAGGAGTGGGCGCGCTTATTCACAAAACAAAACATTACATCCAGGCTCAAATAATAGGTGGCGGGCAGGAAAGAGGTTCAAGATCTGGTACTGAGAATGTGCTGGCAATCGTTGGTTGCGGAGTGGCTGCGGCGCGTGCCAAAGCATCTTTAGTAAAGAATTATGAGCATATGAAGACTTTAAGAGATTTGTTAGAAGGGGAGCTAGGTGAGGTTGTTATCGGAAGTGAAGTCACAAGGTTGCCTAATACTTCGATGATTGTAATGCCAGGGGTGGAAGCAAATCAGCAATTGATTGCTTTTGATATGCGTGGGTTTGCTGTTAGTACTGGAGCAGCTTGTTCGTCTGGTAAAGTAAAGTCTTCTCATGTGTTAAAGGCTATGGCAGTTGATGATAAAGACCTTAATTGCGCTATTAGGGTGTCCTTTGGGCCTGATAATACAATAGCAGACGTATATATATTTATAAAAGCGTGGCTAGGAATTAGTAAAAGTAAGGATTAAAAATATGGCTGTAAAGTTACCGATTTATTTAGATTATCAATCTACTACCCCAGTCGATCCTAGGGTGATGGATGAGATGATCCCATATTTCACCGAAAAGTTTGGTAACCCTCATTCTCGTAGTCATTCGTTTGGTTGGGAAGCTGAAGAAGCAATAGAGAAGGCGAGAGAAAGTGTTGCGGCTCTAATTGGGGCTAATGCTAAGGAAGTTATATTTACATCAGGAGCAACTGAGTCTAATAATATGGCGATCAAAGGCGTAGCGCATTTTTATAAAAATAAAAAAAATCATATTATCACTCTCTCTACTGAGCATAAATGCGTGCTTGACGCTTGTCGTCATTTAGAAAGAGAGGGGTTTGAAGTTACTTATTTGCCTGTGAAGTCTAATGGTTTAATTGACCTTGCTGAGCTAGAAGCGGCAATTACTGACCAGACCTCGCTGATTTCGGTGATGGCTGTTCATAATGAAATTGGTGTAATCCAGCCTTTAGAAGAGATTGGGAAGATATGTCGCAAACATAACGTATTCTTCCATACGGATATTGCTCAAGCCTTTGGTAAGATAGAGATTGATGTTGAGAAGTGTAATATAGACCTTGCCAGTATATCAGGCCATAAGATCTATGCCCCTAAAGGCGTAGGTGCTCTGTACGTTCGTCGTCGTCCTAGAGTCCGTCTTGAACCCCTCATTAATGGTGGCGGACAAGAAAGGGGGATGAGATCTGGAACATTGCCGACTCCTCTTGTGGTAGGGTTAGGCAAAGCGGCTGAGATTGCTATGATGGATATGAAAAAGGACTATCAGCATATTAAGAGACTATCTGATTTATTCTTAAGTCAAATAATGGGTATTGTGCCAGATGTATATTTGAATGGTGATAAAGATCAGCGCTGGCCTGGTAATATCAATATAAGCTTTGCCTATATTGAAGGTGAATCAATGATTATGGCTATTAAGGAGCTAGCAGTATCCTCCGGATCTGCTTGTACTTCTTCTTCGTTAGAGCCTTCGTATGTTTTGCGCTCTTTAGGTCTTGACGATGAAATAGCTCATACTTCAATACGTTTTGGTATTGGGCGTTTTACAACTGAAGATGAAATAAATTATGCAGTAAAGTTGATTAAATCAAAAATTGATAAGCTGCGTGAGCTTAGTCCTCTCTGGGAAATGGTTCAAGAAGGTATAGATTTAAAACAAATTAAATGGGCAAGTCATTAAGGAGTTAGTATGGCATATAGCGAGAAAGTAATAGATCATTATGAAAATCCAAGAAATATTGGGTCAATGGATAAGGATGATTCTGCAGTAGGTACTGGGCTTGTGGGTGCTCCTGCTTGTGGTGATGTGATGAAGCTGCAAATTAAAGTTGATGAGAATGGAATCATTCAAGATGCACGGTTCAAGACTTTTGGCTGTGCTTCGGCCATTGCTTCTAGCTCCCTTGTTACAGAGTGGATTAAAGGTAAGAGCGTTACTTCCGCCGCAGAAATTAAAAACACTGAAATAGCATCATATTTATCTTTACCCCCAGTAAAGCTTCATTGTTCATTATTGGCAGAAGAAGCAGTACAAGCAGCGATTGCTGACTATAAGGCAAAAAACAATAAGTAAGATGACAAAAAAAGCACTAATTACTATTACTGATAGGGCTGCAGAGCATATTAAGCAGCTTCTTGGCAAGAGAGGAAAAGATTCTTTTGGCATACGTGTTGGAGTAAAATCCGGCGGTTGTTCGGGGCTTTCTTATGTAATTGAATATGCTGATAATAAAGGCGCTTTTGAAGAAATGGTAGAAGATAAAGGTGTGGTAGTACTGATTGATCCTAAAGCCATAATGTATTTAATAGGCGCTGAAATGGATTATGTGGAGGAGCAGTTTAAAGCTGGCTTTACTTTCGCCAATCCTAACGAGAAGGCTAAATGTGGATGCGGTAAGTCTTTCAGTGCATAGGTTGGTTTCTTTGTCACCTTAGAGGCGCATAAGCGCCGTGGAAATCCAGTTGGATATTAGTATTATCTTTATAGCTCTTTGGGGTTGTGGTTATAAGTAAATGAAATGGATCGCCACGTCGGCCTTAAGGCCTCCTCTAGGGTGACGATGTTAACCTAATATGGGATAAATATGAATTATTTTGAGAGATTTGAGATTCAGCAATCATATGATGTTGATCTTGAGAAGTTAGAAAACCAATATTTTGCCTTGCAATCACGCTATCATCCAGATTTAGTACAAAATTTAGATGAAAAACAAAGATATGCTAATATTGCAATAGAGCTTAATGAAGGCTATAAGATTTTAAAAAATGATTATGCTAGGGCTGTATATTTATTAAAACTAGAGGATATTGATGTCGCGGATACTAAGGTAAATAAGGCGCCAGAAGAGCTGCTAGAGGCAATTTGGCAAATTAGTGAACAGCTAGAGCAAATTACTAAACTTGATGATCTGGAGCCGCTAATAGGGTCGCTAGAAGTTAAACATGGTGCTACGATAAGCGAGTTAATTCAAAGCTTTAGGAATAAAAACTATCCTTTGGCTACTATCAAAACTATGGAAATGAAATATTACCAAAATCTTATCACCACAGCAAAAGAAAAGAAACGTAATGCAGCTAATTGAAATACAAGAACCAAATAAAATAAGCGATAGCCCTGAGGATGAAGTGGCGATAGGGATCGATTTTGGTACCACTAATTCTTTGGTGGCTGTGATGAAAGATGGTAGGCCATATGTGATTGAGATGGTGCCATCAGTAGTAGGCGAGGGTGATGATGGTAATCTGGCTATTATGCCTGACGGTATTCGGTCAATCAAGAGATTGCTTGGTAAGAGCGTGGGGGATATAGAGGCGTTGCAACCTGGTGAATTTATTTTCGAAGATGAGGGCTCATTAAAGATAAAGCTGGGTGGGCAATCTTATGATCCTATAGAAATTTCTGCAGTAATTTTATCTTATCTTAAAGCTAAGGCAGAAGAGCATTTAGGAAAAAGTGTGTCTAAGGCGGTGATCACGGTGCCAGCATATTTCGATGATGCAGCAAGAAATGCTGTATCACTGGCCGCTCGTATGGCTGGTCTTGATGTGCTACGCCTCATTAATGAACCAACCGCTGCAGCGCTTGCTTATGGCTTAGATAATGCTGCTGAAGGAGTTTATTTGGTTTATGATTTTGGTGGTGGAACCTTTGATGTTTCGGTGCTTAATATGCGTATGGGGGTATTCCAAGTGCTTGCAACGGGTGGCGATGCAATGCTTGGTGGTGATGATCTTGATTCTCTCTTACAAAAAAAGCTAGGTAAATCATTGCTTGAGGTGCGGGCTTTAAAAGAGGCGTTATCTTCATGTGATCGTCATGGCGAGGAGGATATTAAGCTGGATTACCACGGAGCAAAAGCTCCTCTCAATGACGATAAGTTAGCAGAAAAAGATATATCCATAAATCGCGCCGAATTTGAAGCGCTTGTGATGCCATTAATTCAGCGCACGATAGATATTACATCTGATGTATTGGCGCAGTCCGAAAAAACAATTAAAGGTATTATTTTAGTTGGTGGTTCTAGTAGAATTCCGCTTATAAAACAAGAGCTTAAAAGAAAATTCTTAGTAGATGTCTTTGATGATTTAGATCCAGATAGAGTTGTGGCCTTGGGCGCAGCTGTGCAAGCTGAGCATTTGATTCGCCCATCGGGCAATCTCCTAATCGATGTTGTTGCTCTATCTTTAGGCATGGAATTGA
>CAYTBU010000041.1:0-11684 GCA_964436105.1 uncultured Rickettsiaceae bacterium
GCGAAACAAGAATCACAGACCCTAAAAAACAAGCGCAAATTGCCATTTATGCTCTGTTTAGCGATACTTTTATTTGTATGATGACAACCTTATTAATAGCAGTGACCGGAGCGTGGCATACAATGAACGACCTTCCTTCGGCTAATGTGGTATCCAATATTTTATCAAATTATCTACCTAATGCAGATTTATTCATGACTGTATTATTATTCTTTGCTGGTTTTACTACTGTGGTTGCCTTTTTCACTACCGGCATTAAGAATGCTAGTTTTTTAAGCCCTAAATATGGAAAATATTTCTATATTACCTATGCTATTTGTGCTTTTATCTTCTTTTCTGAATATAAGGCTGATAAAATCTATCCAATAATGCTTTTTGTTGGAGGGCTGCTGGTACTGCTCAATACTTGGGGCATATTGAAATTAAGAAACAAAATAGAATTTTAAATGGCCGAAAAATTACATCCAGTACGTGGTATGAAAGATCTATTCAGGCAAGATTTTGCAACGCATGAATATATTATTTCTACTGCGCGGTCAGTGGCAGAGCTATATAGTTTTGATGGCGCCGCTGTTCCGATTGTAGAACATACTAGCGTCTTTGCCCGCACCCTTGGCGAATCTTCTGACGTCGTCAGTAAAGAGATGTATAGCTTCCTCGATAAAAGCGATGATAGCTTAACACTCCGCCCAGAATTTACTGCTGGCATTATGCGAGCTTTTATTTCGGGTGGTATGCATCACCAGCTTCCAATGAGATTATTCTCTACTGGGCCTTTGTTTAGATATGACCGCCCACAAGCAGGACGTCAACGTCAGTTCCATCAATTAAATTACGAATTCTTGGGCGCTGATGGTGTTTATACTGATGCTGAAATGTTGCTTCTAGCGCAAAACACTTTCGAAGCACTTGGAATAAAAGATGATTTAACTTTAGAACTTAATTCTTTAGGCTGTAAGGAATCACGCGCGCGCTACCAAAATATGCTACTCGAATATTTCAGCCAATATCAAAATGAATTATCCGAAGATAGTAAGCACCGTTTGATCAAAAATCCAATGAGAATCTTAGATTCAAAAGATGAAGGGGATAAAAAAATCGTTGCGACTGCGCCAAATATTGCTAGCAGCTATAGCCCTGAGGCTTTGGTTTATTTCGATGAATTGCAAAATCTGCTAACCGTGATGAATGTGAGCTATAAGCTTAATGCCAAATTAGTACGTGGTCTTGATTATTATTGCCATACGGCCTTTGAATTTACTACCGATAAACTAGGCGCACAATCCGCAATTGGTGGCGGTGGGCGTTATGATGGCTTGTCCAAAATCATGGGTGGGCCCGATATGCCAGCCATTGGTTTTGCTCTCGGTATTGAACGCATTGCTTTGATGAGGGAATTTACTACTTCCGCGCCAAGACCTTTTGTTATTGTGCCTATTGGTGATGAGAATTTACATCATGCTGCTGGCATTGCCGCGTCTTTAAGGGGCAATAATATCCCCACCATGATTGAGCATAAGGGTAAAATTGCTCGCCGTATGCAGAATGCCGATAAAGCAAAAGCACGTTATGTGATTTTTATTGGTAGTGATGAAGTTGCTGCTCTTAAGTATAAAGTGAAAGATATGGATAGTGGCGTTGAAAGTTTTCTTGGAATTGAGGAACTAGCGTCATTGCGAGGAGCATAAACGACGCGGCAATCCAGTAAAGTAAATAATGAATATAAACTTGATTGCTTCGCCCTGCTGATGACCTCCTCGCAGGTGACGGTATCCGTGCAACGACTCAATTCTTACAGGAGCAAATAATGATCACACAGACTAGTAAATTTGATGATCAACACTTAAATGAATTAGCAAATAATGTTCCTTATAGCCTGTTCTATACTCCTTTAATTGGCGGCGTCGCTGTTTATGCATGTATGTGGTTATGTAGTCAGATGGCTAACTTTAGCCTATTTGATGATTCTATTTACTAATAGCATTCTAGTATTTATTAAGGCTCGGTCTAAACCAAAAATCATGTAATGAATAGCTCTAGAGAGTATCAACATCCTAGGCAGTACGTTAAAAAGGTTTGAATGCTTCATTGAAGATACATACAACCTTTTTACCCATTCGAATAGTAAGCTTTTGGAATACTTGTTCAATAATCATCAAATTAGGATTATCCGGGCTTAAGCGATAGTTTACCATCGATTCATGCAAATTCTCATCAACAGCAAATACCGATGGTATTTCAGCATTCTTATCCCTGAACTGTAGATAAGTGAATTCTCCATCATCATAAATTTTAATTGGCGCTATTTCTTCATGACCGCTAATACTATAATTAAAATTATATTTTTCAGGGTGAGTTAAATCTGGCGCTGCATTTTTTGAACCCAGAGACATATATTGAAAATTCCCAGCTTCATGCTCGTCTGGATAAATAAATTTCACTTTAAATACCATATCTGGATCCCTAATATCTTGGGCTTCTTCAGCATAGAGTTCAAAGAAATAAGTACGCTTATTAGTGATCAACGTCATATTCGTTGTAGCATCTTTTTCCATTGGTTTGATAAAGATACGGAATCCTGAGGGAACTATTTGCCACCCAGTACTATCACCCATTGACACACTAACCACCTCTTCATCCCTTGCAAGCTCAATGCAAGCTTGATAGCCATAATAACCAGTGTATTTGAAAACATCGTCTTGGTGATATACCATGACTCTTATTCTGCTATCTATTGCAGTGGGACGAGACTCTCTTATTGCCTCAGCATTAAATGCAGCGCATAGTACCAATACTAATAGAGAGAATAGATTAATTTTTGACATTAGAGTCCCCAACTAACTTAAGTTTATAATCTGTAATAGTAAAATTAAAT
The DNA here is from genome assembly GCA_964436105.1 of uncultured Rickettsiaceae bacterium. Taxonomy (GTDB): domain Bacteria; phylum Pseudomonadota; class Alphaproteobacteria; order Rickettsiales; family Rickettsiaceae; genus JAGOJE01. The sequence continues at coordinate 2,876 of CAYTBU010000041.1, forward strand.
TTGCTCTTCGCCGAAGACGATACGTTGATTGGATCAGAATTAAAACGCAATGTCGCTATCCAAGATAAATTTTCAAAACTCTTACCATCATTAGTAACTGCCGCAGAAGTAAAAGACACTTCCGCATATGAATCATTTAAAAAATGAACATTAGTAACATTAATGATGCGCCTAGCTTCATTTTGATAACGCAAAATTGGCGATTCTGGATTATCAATATTTAAATAATTATAGAATTGAGTAAATATAGTACGACTAGAAGTATTATGCATATATTTAATTTGCGTAGCTAAAGCAGCATAATCATATTGCTCTCTTCTTTTAACATAATCTTTAATCATGATTATTAAGACTGATTGCAATGGATTATCAGCTACATCTTGAGCATGAACCACTTCTGCAGTTTGATTAGTTGCGACCGGCACTGAGATAATATATTTTAGTGAACGCACAATAGGTAAAAGGGATTGGATATTCATGACCAGTACAAGTATTAACAATAAGAGCACCGAACAAACGCCTAAGAATATGGAGCGATGGGCGACTTGCGCTACATATTTATTATAGTACCATTTTCTAGCATCAGCAAAATATTCACCTTTTGCTATATAGTCATTAATCATTACAATATTACCTAACGCGATATTAATTCTAAGATTCTACCATAATTCTTAGTTGAGCAAGAGAATATGAGCTTATAGGTGTTTATAGCGCAATAAAAAACTACATCTGTTGCTTGTAATACATATTAAAAGAAAAAATATATTTTATAATTGAAATATTGTTGTAGATAATTATTTCATTGTCTATCTTTAGCATTAGAGCAGAAGAACAAAATAATTTGAGATTATGAGAAAGAATTTAGAACTAGCAGTCATTTTAATTTTATCACTTTTAGGCGTATCATCTTGCACACCTTCAGCTCCTTATGAAATCACAAGCCCATGCGTATCGATTGATAGCGATAATCCATATGCGCACAATCCTTGCATTAGAAAACCATGGAATAGAGATTTAGCCTGAATAATTGTCATACCCGCTTTAGGTTGACCTTTTTGCCTGGTTAGTTTTTGCGTCATTGCGAGGAGCTTTAAGCTCCTTGGCAATCCAGTAATATATTCAAAATTACTATCTTTATAGCCTTTTGGGATATAAGTTATACGTAAATAAACTGGATGACCACGTCGGATTGATATCTGCCTCCCTAGGGGTATAAGAATGTTTATTACTAGCTAGGGATTAAAAGACTAAACTTCTATCTTGTGCCACTTGGCATATTTTAAGCGATAGATAAAAACAAAAATCATAATAAATGCTGATATAGATGAGATTTGCCATATTAAATTAACGGTCAAACCGTGATATTTGTGTAAAAAGTATAATGGTAATACTCTAAGCATCCAAACTCCGCAAATATCAGCGATAGAAGTGAACTTAGTATCCCCGCCTGCTATTAGAAGATAGCCAAATACCCAAGCACACCCCTCTATAAAATGCAACACTATAACCCAAATTAAAGCAGCTTTGATTGTGGCAGTTAAACCTGGATCAGTGGTGTATAAAGCAATCACTTGATCTGCAAAAAATAAAATTGGTATAGCAAGAAATAACATGGCAATAAATTCCATCAATATGCTGACATAAAGCAAGGAATTCAACGCTTCATATCTGCGGGCGCCAAGTAGATTAGACCCCATCGCTACAACTGATTTTTGAATTCCTTCGCTAGTGAAAAACATAAAAATCAATATATTCATGCAGATACTATGCATAGTTACAAGGTCAGTGCTAGTATCCACTACAATCAAAATAATTGCATAGCCACCTAATATATGCAGCACATAGCTTATTGCGCTGGGGATCCCTACTTTTAAAGTAGTCATCATTATTTTCAAGTCAAAACGCCATTTTCTAGTATTATATTTTTCATGCTGTTTTTTACTTAAAAAAGCCCCAAAAACAATCAAGAATTGTACTAACCAGGAAATAGATGTACCAATCGCTGCGCCTTTTGACCCCATTGGATCAAGATAACCATCAATTCCAAAAATGAATAAATAGTTAAGAGTAATATTTAGTACATTGCTAATAATAGAAGCGATGGCTACAATTTTTGATTGTTTCGTGCCAATAAAAAATCCAGAAACCGCGCTGAAGCCTGAAGATAGAAATAGAGATGTCATTAAAATTTTAAAAAAATCATGACTATATTCAAGAAATTCTGCTGGAATAATATAGGGACCTATAAACCACCCAACTGGTATTAAAAAGACAATACTGGAAGCCGATAGCATCAGCATTTGCCAAGTTGAAGTCGGAGTTTTATGATATTGACCCGAGCCATTAAATTGCCCAGCCATCACTTCAGACATAGAAGTAATAGCGCTAAAAGCAACTTCAAAAGCAAAAATCAGTAAGCCAGAGATCGCTACCGCATTCATGACCATAATGTCATAATGCGACAGCATAATCCGATCAACTGTAATCATTAAAAGACCTGATAAAGAGCTCAGCATTAATGGAATGGCAAGTAATGCGCTTTCTTTAAAGGTAACTTTGTTAGTCATAATTTTTTTATATCATAAAATTGATAATAGTTGTTGTAGAACACTCGATTGTCATGCCCTAGGGAGGTGGGTATCCACCTTAAGGTTTTTATTTTATATGGATTCCCACCTGCGCTGGAATGACACAAAAATGGCAGCGTAATGACGTTACCTGAGCTCACAATCGCAATATTTCTCGACAAATCAAAACACTACCACGAACTCCTTCCACCTCTAAAGACTCACCTGCTTTGATTGTTTTTTTAATATCTTTTGCAAGCTCTGCATTCATAATCGTACCAGACCATTTTACTTGGCCTATAGAGCCCGGTTTTAAATCTGATATTAATTCAACTTTATCGCCAATAAAATTAGATACTAGGGAGCTTGGCGACTTGTGATAAAAATTTTTCAACGGATACCATAGAATGGCAAACCATAGGCAAGAAAAAAGAGCAAAATATAAATATTGCAAATGCTGCATTTCTGGATAAAAAATATTTACCACGGCAACGCTAAAAGCTCCAAGGCCAATAAAAAGCATGCCCAAACCCGAAATAAAAACGAGTTCAACCATAATCGCAGCAAAGCCAATTAAAGACCAAAATGCAATCGATCCAATAAATTCTTCCATAGGTTTCCTACAATATTTAATTTAAATCTTAAGGCAGGGCTGGTGGGCTATCACTTACTTTGGTGCGTAGATATTGTATTATATCAGCCACATCTTGTGGATTACTAAGTCCCGCAAAAGACATTTTAGTACCCGGCATAAAAGCACTAGGTTTATGAATCATATGAAACAGACTTTCATAATCCCACTTACCACCTTTTGCAATCATAGCAGCTGAATATTTATAATCTCCAATTGAGCCTTTATCGCGACCGATTACATTCCAGAGATGAGGCCCAACTTTATTTGGACCATTTTTATCCAAACTGTGACATGAAATACATTTTTTAACCAAACTTTCACCGTTTGCAGCATTAGCAGCCTTCATCAAGGCTGGGATATCAATAGGAGCTGCTGGAGCTTCTGCCACCGCCGAATGTCCACCCGTCACGGCGACGCTATAGCCACGTTGTTTTGGCGATAAATTTGGCTTATATAATACATTCACCACAGTGCCTACAATCATGGCAATAAGGCTGGCAAGTAATATCGATGCAGCAATTTTATTTAGTTCTAAACCAGACATAATTATTTTAAAAGGTTATAAATTAATTAGGTAAAATAGCATAATATAGGACAGGTGCACAAGTTTTTTTTCCGCGCCCTAACCAGGGCTAGCTAAGACGCCTAAACAGAAGGCGTTCTTAGTAGTTCACGTTAGTCACTAGAGCTTAAAGCCCAAGCCAACAGCAATCACCCACGGATCAATCTTTAACTTAGATGAAATAGATTTTCCTCCTCCAATAAAAGAAGATTTATAAGTAATTTTTGGTGATAGGGAATATTTTTTAATATCTATATTAATTAAACTATCATCTGTCATTACTATATCCGCGCCAATTTGAAAGACAGCGCCATGACCAATCCCAACTTTATATTCTTTTGCTCTAGAGATAAAATATGTACCATTATAGCCACCACCTACATAAGGCCTGATTGCTCCAAATGGAGCAACATGAAACTGCATTGTAAAAGTTAAAGGTATTCCCCATAACTTGCTTTTACCAGCAGTTCTATCACCGGTTCCATAATTTGTAGCAACATTACCTAAAGCCGTGCGAGAGACATTATAAACACCCCCACCTATCGCGAGCTCTGCCGCCAAATGATCGGTAAAAAACACCGTATTAGCATTCTCTAGCCCGAAACCGTTTTCTAATAGATGCTTCTGAGCAACAGGAGAGGCTGCCGTTGGGGTGGGCAATCCTTTTTGTTTGCCTTCAGTTTGAGCAAAAAAACCACGAACCTTGACTAAAATAGTACCTTCGTCTTTATAAGACCCACTATTATAATCATTCTTTGCTGATGCAAAGCTACTAGTACTACAAAGCAAGCAAGCTATTGCGGCATATTGATAAATTTTCATCGATCCCTCTAAATTAATTATTTAAACAAGAAACTATCAGGCGTAAAATCATTTTGCAAGATGATATGTTATATGTATAGGTTTTATATAAAAATTATACATAAAGCTTCGCCCCCAAGAAAAAGCGTTGTGTTATATAGGCAACATAGAAAATTACTTTGCCTTTCGAAGAAAATCATATATTTTAAGCTTCACTTCTATAAAATTAGGTTTAAAGCATGAATACAAAAAGTCGTATATATTTTATCGCTATTGGTTGGTTTATTTTAAGCCTAATGAGCAGTTGTTTAAATGATATAATATCAAAATATATGGGCATGAGACTTCACAGCCTTGAGATAGCTTTTTTCCGTTTTAGTTTTGGCGCTTTAACTTTAGTGCCCTTCATTTTATATTACGGTACAAGCACACTCAAAACCTCCAATCCTCTAGTGCATCTCTCTAGAGGTACATTATTATTTTTTGGCATGACCGCTTGGACCTACGGTGTCACCATTGTGCCTATCACAACCGCAACAATGGTTGGTTTTTCAATGCCGCTTTTTGTACTGGTATTAGCAGTTTTCTTCCTGAATGAGAACATCACTTGGCAGCGCTGGGGGGCAACGATAGCTGGCTTTGTTGGGATTGTTATCACTCTGCAGCCTCATGCAGAAGATTTTAACCCCGAAGTATTAGTCTTTATTTTTGCCGCCATGTCTTTTGCTACTTTAGACATCATCAATAAAAAATTTATTGTCAAAGAATCGATGATTAGCATGTTATTTTACTCTGCAATCGTAACTGCTATTCTATCTGTTGTACCAGCAACACAATATTGGCAAACTCCTAGTGCCAATGAGCTTTTGTTACTCTTAATTTTAGGAGCTAGTTCAAATTTAATCTTATTTTTTATCCTAAAAGCCTTCGCTCTTCTTGATGCAACAGCAATTGCGCCTTATCGTTATCTAGAGCTATTGATGTCTGCAATTTTTGGTTATATGATATTTGGAGATATACCTAGCGCTAGCACATGGTATGGTGCTGCAATTTTAATTCCGGCTACATTGTTTATAGTATATTCAGAAAATAAAAATAAAGCCTAAGCTATACAAATTTATAGAAGGAAAGCCTGATGAATAAAAGTAAAATAATTTTCAGCAGTGGCCTGGCTAATACTTTCGAATGGTATGATTATGCCTTATTTGGTCATTTCGCACCAATTCTAGGCGCTAAATTTTTTCCAGATAGCGATCCAAGTATTGCTCTACTTAATGCCTTTTTAGTTTTCGCAGTTGGCTATTTAATGCGTCCTTTGGGAGGGGTGTTTTTTGGAATTTTAGGCGATCGTTTTGGGCGCAAAGCAGCGCTCAGTGGCGCTATAATATGCATGGCCGTTCCAACTATGACAATTGGCTTGCTGCCAACTTATGATTCTATTGGGATTACTGCAACAGCTTTAATGATTGTAGCAAGGATGTTACAAGGTCTATCGATGGGCGGCGCCTTAACTGGGTCGATTTCATTCGTAATTGAACATGCTCCAGAAGAGCAACGAGGTCTTGCTGGTAGTATATCAATGTCTAGTATATGTATCGGTATTCTACTTGGTTCCGTTGTTGCTTATTCAGTGAAGAACATCCTCTCTCCAGAACATTTTCTTGATTGGGGATGGAGAATACCTTTTTTAATTGGCATATTTATTATTTTCGCCGGTCTATATATAAGGAATAACGCTAATGAAACACCTTTGTTTGAAGAGATGAAAAGCACGGGTAAGCTTGCTAAATCTCCACTTAAAGAAGTGCTAAAAAACCATTGGTTTGATATGATCATTACCATAGGTATTAACGCTACGGGATCCGTTATTTTTTATACTCAAGCAATATATCTAATGAATTTCTTAAAAGAAACTCGTGGTTTTGAAGCGCATATAATTGATAATATTGCTAATATTTGCTATCTAATCATGGCGGTTGCAACTGTTTTAGTCGCTGGGCTTTCTGACATAATAGGTAGAAAAAAAATATATTTTTGTAATTTGATAATTATCGCCATTATTTCTCCATTCATTATGCATGCTTTTGAACATGGATCACTAAATGAAATCATCATAATGCAGATTATACTCTCCATTATGGCCGCAGCTTATATTGGACCAGAACCAGCTCTACAGGCTGCTTTTTATCCAACAAAAGTACGCAACACTGCATTATCTGTTTCATATAATTTAGCAACAAGTATTTTTGGTGGAACCACGCCTTTCATACTTGAATATTTGTATCAAAAGACACACTCTACTTCTGCTTGGTCTTATTATATAGTAGTTTGTTGCGCTGTTAGTTTTATTAGTTTATTTTTTTATAAAGACAGAATGAATGTTTTAGCCAAAGAAAAAAAATAGGTACAAATTATGTCACCAACTCATCTGATTCCTTCAATTAGTAAAGATGTATTTGATAATGAAGATGAGTTAATTCTAAATTCGATTCAAGCTATTAATTTTACTTTTGGTGAAAAAGATAATATCAAAAGGCAGTCAGCTTTTTTAATCAGCAAAATTCGATCTTCTAAGAAATTTAGTGTCGAAAAATTCCTACAAACATATAGTTTATCAAGCGAGGAAGGCGTTGCTATTGTCTGTTTGGCAGAAGGTCTAATCAGAATACCTGATAATGACGTTGCATCGGAATTAGCCTTAGATAAATTAGCAGAAAAAGATTGGATCAAACATATATCACAAAACGATTCTACATTAATCAAAGTAGCCTCACTTGGTCTTTTTCTTTCTGGTTCTTGGTCGGATATTTACAATTATAATAATATAGTCGTAAATACGATAAAGCAGCTGGGCACTCCTGTTTTCTTATCTGCAATCAAACAAGTGATTTCATGGTTAGGAAATGAATTTATCATTGGCCAAACTATTAAGTTAGCCTTAAAACAAACTCGTAAATTCAAAAATTATAAATTTTCTTTTGATTTGCTGGGTGAATCTGCAAGGACATTTGAGCAAGCAGAAAAATATTATAATGATTATCTGGAAGCTGTAGATCTTATCGCTGCAGCTAAAATTAAAGATAGCAATCTATCAGTCAAGCTTACAGCTTTATATCCAAGATTGGAGCTAACCAAGCTAGAAGATATTGAGAGTTATTTGATACCAAAATTAGTCAAATTAATCAAAAAAATGATGGTATATAATATTGCCATTACATTTGATGCTGAAGAATCTTCTAGGCTTGAGGTCTATATGCATATAGTTACTCAAATTATTCTTCATCCAGAATTTAAAAATTTCTCTAGAATTGGCTTTGTAGTGCAAGCTTATCAAAAAAGAGCGGGCATGGTAATAGATCATATCATTGCGCTTGCTAAGAAAACCGGCAAAATTATCCCCGTACGCTTGGTTAAAGGGGCTTATTGGGATGCTGAAATCAAACATGCACAAACTTTGGGCCTGGCAAATTATCCTGTGTTTACAAAAAAAGAACTCACTGATGCTAATTATTTAATTCAAGCCAGAAAGATTTTCGCAAATGGCGATTATATTTTTCCTGGATTTGCCACTCATAATGCTATTACTGCAGCATCGATTATCGAAATGTCGAAAGGTAGGGCTTTTGAATTTCAAAAATTACATGGAATGGGAGGGCCATTACATAAAGAATTACATAAAAACCATGATGTGCGCATTTACGCTCCTATTGGTAAGATGGAAGATTTACTCGCCTATTTAATGAGAAGATTGCTTGAAAATGGCGCAAATAATTCTTTTGTAAATCAAGTTAGCGATATAAATGCAAGAATGATTTATGATTTATATCAAGAACTTACAGATAATAAAACGGGCTCAAAGATTGTGCTACCGATGGATATTTATCCAGATAGAAAAAACTCAATGGGATATGAATTAGGTTATCAATTTATGCAAGACAAACTAAAAAACAAAATCGATTTTTTTAAAGATAAAATTTATAAAGTAGGCTCCATTATCAATGGACGTGAAATCACTACGAAGCATGTTACGGATCATTTTCGTCCAGGTCGCGTAGCTGAGAAAATTGGCGATATATCAATCTCAACAGAAAGCTCTATGAATGCGAGTGTTGAAAGCGCTAAATTAGCATTTGAAGAGTGGCAAGCAAGACCAGTAACAGAGCGCGCAAATATTTTAAGACGCATAGCCGATTTAATGGAAGAAAGTGAAGCAGAATTATTTTCATTATTAATAAGAGAAGCTGG
>CAYTBU010000042.1:0-4103 GCA_964436105.1 uncultured Rickettsiaceae bacterium
ATAATCCATTTTACTAGATGACCTCATCGCCATGATAAGTTTAATTCAGACAGCGCGCAAATCTATCTTCAAATACTCCAAATTACGCGCTAGATATCCTTCTACTCTTGGCAGTAATTCTAAATATTTATTCTGATTATCACGCAAAGCTTTTCTTGCAAATACGCCCAAAATACGTAAGTTTCGCTGTGCTCCTAGAATATTGTAACTAGTGATGAATTGCTCTCTGTTAAGACCGGGATTCAGCACTAAATATGCATCAAGCATTTTTTGCTCTAACTTAAGGCTAACCTGATATCTTGCATCTTGCAAAAGCGAAACCAAATCATACGCAGGGTGGCCACGGGCAGCATCCTGAAAATCTAAAACACCTATTTCACCATCAGGTAGAGACATCAAATTCTCAACATGAAAATCCCTAAGTACTATAACTCTTCCTAAATCTGGCAAAGTAGACAATAAATTTTGCCATTTCGATAAATAATTCGCTCTATCTGCACTTGAAAGCTCTTGCTCTTTTAAAACGCAATACCAATCTAGGTAAGTCTCAATCCCAGCAAGCAGCAGAGCCTCGCTCTGGGAAGGCAGAGCCTCCGCGTTCACATTTTGCTGTAATCCACTGAGTAAATTGATAATTGATAGATAGATGGCTTCTTCTTGAGCTGACTTTGTGATTAACTCATCTTTGATTCTAACATGACCAAAATCTTCTAGTAACAGGAAACCATTCTCTTCATCAATATGGATAATTTGTGGAGCTTTAAAATTGTGCTTCAATAACAATTGCGCAACTTCAATAAATGACTTAGTCGATTCTTTATCGGGTGGAGAATCCATGAGAATAAAAGTTTGACCTTCAGACCTAACCCTATCATAACTACGAAATGAAGCATCCATAGGCAGTGGAATTAATTGATATTCCCCTAACTTCGCTTTTTCTAAAAATGATGATTTAAGCTTTTGTCTCATATGAAATTATCGCAATATCTATGATTAATAGGCCAAAGAAAAATAAACCTCTACATAGTCTTGTAAGTTTAATTTGCATCTAGGCGTGAAGCTGCGATGCGTATATTAATACGTGAGCAGCAAACAACAAAGATGCAGGTTAAAATCACATGACTATGTTATGCAATTGCCTTTTTAGTACGCACAGCCTTAGAAGCCGCTCTTGGCTTTAACTTAGGTTCTGCTTTTCCTTCTACTACCTCTTTTGAAATCAGTACCTGCATATTCTTATAATCAGCAACATTAAACATCACATCAAGTAGCAGCTTCTCGATAATTGAGCGAAGACCTCTAGCGCCAGTTTTACGCGTGATAGCTTTTGCAGCAATTGCCGTTAAAGCATCTGGCTCAAAAAGCAAATCAACATTATCAAGCTCTAAAAGACGCGTATATTGCTTAACTAAAGCATTCTTAGGCTGCGTTAGAATATTGATTAGACTGGCCTCGTCTAGATCATCTAAACTCGCAAGCACTGGCAGGCGACCAAGAAATTCTGGGATCATACCAAATTTTACTAAATCTTCGATTTCAACAGTTTTAAACAGCTCTCCAACATTGTAGTCTTTCTTAGTTTGAATTTTAGCAGAAAAACCCATAGACCCTTCGGTCTTACGTTGTTGAACTATTTTTTCTAACCCGTTAAAAGCACCACCACAAATGAATAATATATTCGTAGTATCAATCTGTATAAAATCTTGCTGCGGATGCTTACGCCCACCTTGTGGCGGTACAGAAGCTACAGTACCTTCCATGATTTTAAGCAAAGCTTGTTGCACCCCCTCGCCCGACACATCACGCGTGATCGATGGGTTATCAGATTTACGAGCGATTTTATCTACTTCATCAATATAAATAATGCCACGCTGAGCTTTATCAACCTTATAATTAGCGGCCTGCATTAATCTCAAGAGAACATTCTCCACATCCTCACCAACATAGCCAGCTTCAGTTAAAGAAGTAGCATCCGCCATAGTAAAAGGCACATCTAAAATACGAGCTAAAGTCTGAGCGAGTAATGTTTTACCAGAACCAGTTGGACCTATTAGTAGAATATTAGATTTTGATAATTCAATATCGCTAGTACCTTGGTCAATCTGACCTAATCTTTTATAATGATTATAAACCGCAACAGATAGAACCTTCTTAGCGGTCTCTTGTCCTATTACATAATCATCCAAGGTCTTGCAAATATCCTTTGGCGATGGCAAAGATGGGGTATCTTGCACATGCTTTATTTTCACTTCGTCTTTAATAATATCCACACATAAATCAATACATTCATCACAAATAAAAACTGTAGGACCAGCTATAAGTTTCTGAACGTCATGCTGACCTTTGGCACAAAATGAACAATGTAATGTTTTTTTATCGTTACTCATATTATCCTAAATTCTTAATTATTTTTTTGCTGGCACAACATTGATAGCGTCCCTATGCTCAATAATATTATCTATTAAACCAAATTCTTTTGCCATTGCTGGATCCATAAAATTATCACGTTCCATATTTTTTTCAACGATTGATAATTTCTGCCCCGTATGTTTTACATATAGTCCATTTAAAATAGCTTTTATTTTCATTGTTTCTTTTGCATGAATTTCAATATCAGTAGCTTGACCTTGATAACCACCAGATGGTTGATGAATCATAATTCTACTGTGTGGCAGAGCATATCTACTCCCTTCCGCACCCGCAGTCAGAAGCAATGACCCCATTGAACAAGCTTGCCCCATACACAAAGTAGTAACCTTAGGTTTAATATATTGCATTGTATCATAAATAGCAAGGCCGGCAGTAACAACGCCACCTGGGGAATTAATATACATATGAATATCTTTATCTGGATCCTCAGCCTCAAGAAATAGCAACTGCGCTACAATAACATTAGCCATATAATCTTCAACTTGACCACAAACAAAAACTACTCTCTCTTTAAGTAACCGGGAGTAGATATCGTAAGAACGCTCACCTCTACTAGTTTGCTCAACGACCATAGGGATATAGGACATTTGATTATTCTCTTTCATGTTAATTACCAATTATGATGTAAATTATAGTAATAGTCTAAAGCTTTTTGCAGCACTAGACTATATTTATTTAATCAAAGAATGATGAAAAATGATATTGATGTAAATTTTACCTACTAATAGAATGTATCACGTTATCTTTACGCAAAAAATAACGTGATACTTAGTAATATATTTATTAGATAACGTCAGCGTCCGCTTCTTCATCTAAGAATTTTTGTAAAGCGTCTACTGAATATTTTTTCTCAGTCATACTAACTTCACTTGCAAAGATTGCTTTCACTGCTTTCTCTTCAAGCACTGGGCCAGTTAAAGATTCTACAGCTTGCTTATTAGTACTATAATATTCAATCACAGCGTTTTCTTGGCCCGGGAAATTACGAGCTTCTCTTAAAATAGCAGCTTTAATATCATCCGTTTCAATTTTAAGCTTATTATTTTTTACATAAGCCGAGAGCATCAAACCAACTTTTACCCTGCGCATCGCAACACGGCGATAATATTTATCTAGTTCTTCCGGGCTTTTATCTTTCATAGTTTCATCGGCTTCAGCAAATTTATCGCTCTGAGCTTTTAAACTATTATACTCACGCTCAAACATATTTTTAGGAGCTTCAAAAGTTAAGCTATTCTCAAGTTGATCGAATAATTTCATTTTCATTACAGTATGAATATTCTCTGCAGTTGAGTCTTGCATGCTACTGACCACACGCTCTTTAAGTTCAGCGAGATCCTTGAAACCAATTTTCTTAGCCAAATCGTCATTAATCTCTGTCTTACCAGGACGCTTGACCATATGTACAGTAACTTTGAATTCAGAATTCTTACCAGCCAAATCTTTAGCATGATAGCTCTCTGGGAATGGAACTTTTACAATAATTTCATCACCAGCTTTAGCGCCAATTAACTGCTCTTCAAAACCAGGAATAAAGCTTTTACTACCAAGAACAAGTTCATGCCCTTTTCCAGCTCCACCAGCAAATTCTACCCCATCAATAGATCCAACGAAATCTATCACCACCATATCACCATCTACAGCTTTTACTTTTTTAGATCTTGTTTCTATAC
>CAYTBU010000042.1:4113-11246 GCA_964436105.1 uncultured Rickettsiaceae bacterium
TTCTGCAATACGCTCTAATTGTTTTTCAATATCTTTTTCCGCTATATCTAGAACAGGCTTGGTGATTTTAATCTTCTTAAAATCAGGCATTGTGATTTCTGGCATTAACTCAAGTTGTAGAACAAATTCTACATCCTTGCCAGCCTCAGATTTCAAATCTTCTATTGCCGGACTACCCGCTATATCTAAATTATTTTTCTTGATAATATCACTGATTGCGTGACGAACATCATGAGAGACGATATCAGCTCTAACAGACGGGCCATATTTTTTTTGAATGGTAGCAGCAGGGGCTTTGCCAACTCTAAAGCCATCAAGACGAGCAGTTTTAGCTATAGAAGCCAACTCTTTATTAACCTTAGCATCAATATCTTTTGCTGGAATTGTAACTTTAAAATGTCTGTCAAGACCTTCGTTTTTTATTTCTTTAAACTGCATGATCGAACTCACTGAATATTTATAGTAAACTTTAGTTGAACTAGGGCTAGGCATGAAGCTGCGCAGCCTATAATAATTAGGTAAGCAGCAAATTCAGGCGTCCTTAAGTTTAACTTAAAGCAACTATAGCGCTGAAATTTGGTGCGGATGGAGGGACTTGAACCCCCACGCCTCTCGGCGTTAGAACCTAAATCTAGTGCGTCTACCAATTTCGCCACACCCGCATAACCCTTGAATTTTTAGCCTTCAAGACTAAAAATTTTATTTAGAGCTTCATAATACACATTATATAAGCTTTGTAAATCCCCAATTTCTACAGATTCATTAATTTTATGAGCCAATTCTGACCTCAGTCCAAATTCTAATATTGGACAATAGGCTTGTATAAACCGCGCATCAGAAGTACCTCCACTCATAGAAAATGAAGGGCGTGTTTTGGTCTGCTCCAGTGCAGCTTCTGCAAAGATATCTGTTAAATTCGATTGCTTAGAAACAAAAGGCAAAGCATTACAACTCGTATCTAAAGTATAATCATATGTATAACGACCTATTACTTCATTAATCATAAAAATTAAGGAATCAGCTGTATGTTTATTCGTGAAACGAATATTAAATTTTGCAAAAATTTCTGCAGGAATCACATTAGTGACCATATTACCAGTGTCAATCGATGTAATTTCTAAATTACTCTCATCATCAAAAATAATAAGATCTAAATCATTTAGAATCTTTATCATCAAAGGACAAGGATTATTCGCTAGATCAGGATATGCCACATGCCCCTGCTGACCAATGACTTTTAAGGTAAAATTAATACTACCTCTACGCCCTATTTTAATAACGTCACCAATCACTTTCTTACAAGTGGGCTCACCTATTATTGCAAAATCTATTATATGTCCATCCCCGCTCATCCATTCAAGCATAGATTTAGTGCCGTATGTAGCATCACCTTCTTCATCTGCAGTAATTAAAAAACTTATAGCTCCAGCAAATTTTTCTTGTTTTATAAAAGCAATAACAGCAGATATCATGCAGGCGATAGCGCCCTTCATATCAACCGCACCACGCCCATAAATACGGCCATTTTGCTCGGTGGCTATGAAAGGATCAGAACCCCACCCTTCTCCTGGCGGCACAACATCGACATGACCAGCAAAACATATATTATGCCCCTTTTGCGTTCCATGGTATATAGCATATAGATTTTTTACCTTATTCGGCCCAAATTCTTTTATATGAACAACAAACCCATGATCAAGCAAAATAGCGGCAATGAAATCAATAGAACCTCCATCATCTGGAGTAATGGAAGGAAAAGCAATAAGCTTTTTTAATAAGGCAACAAAATCCATATTATAATGACTTCTTATTTATCATCCAAAAAGCAACCACTAACGTAACACAAGAAATCATACCGCTCATTAGAAAAATATAATCAAATGAACGAGATGCTAATGACCCACAAATTATCGAGGATAAAAAAGTACCAAGACCACTGATAATTGCAAACAAACCCATAGAAGTGCCATATAATTCTACTGGCGCTTTCTTAAAAATCATTGTAGCAAAAGTAATTTGCGCACCAGCCCTTTGAATTCCCCAAGAAATAAGACCAATGATACAAAAAATAAACGGTACTAGTTCAATGTCATAAACCTTACTGCCCGCCGCAAAATCAAGAAAAATATCGGGTGCTGAATTTATATTGTAAAATAAGATATTAAAGAACAACAGAGCGCCAATAGTAATAATTAGCACCACCTTATCCCGCCCCCTATCAATAAAATAACCCATGAAAGGCGACAAGACAAACATGCTAAAATTAAATATAGCAATTGTCGAAAGATAAAACCACTCAGGAAAACCTTGTGCTTTTAAATATAGCAAAATCATGCCATCATTAAACCTTCCTAAAAAGAATAAAAACGATAACGTCAAGATTGGCATCAAAACCTTACTAGCTTTAATCATATCATTAATACTCAAAGCTTCTTCTTTAGCTTTGAATTTACTGCGTGACACATCAATGAAAGAAGCTAGGACAAGGCTACTAAAAGTGATGATACAAGCAATCGCAATGAAGATATAAATATTATCTGACAATTTGCCAGTCATAAAATGCGCTAACGAAACACTAACAATTAGGGGGCCAAGCACGCAACCTAAAGTCTTGGAGCAGCTAAGAATGGCCATGCTAATCCCTTTATTCTTTGCATGCTCTCCAACGAAAGCATCTCTAGGGCTTGCAAATAAACCATTAGAAATACGCTCAAGAATCTTTGAGGACAATAAAGTAAATAAAGATGGAAAAAATAAAGCAGCTTTTGATAAAAAAGCAATCAGATTTGGTATCACAAAAAGCATCTTTCTATTCTTAACACGATCAAAAAGATTACCACTCACTAAGCGTAAAATATTAGCACAAAACTCTGTCGCACCTTCAATAAAACCGAAACTTAATAAGGATATCCCAATAAATTCAGTGGCCAATAACGGCGTAATAGTCATGCCAATAGTCAAGGCTACAGCAAGAAAAAAATTAATCAAATAAACAAAAATCATTTATAACTCCTGATTTATAAATTTTATAGCACCTTATCGACCCATCATAACGAGTCGCGCATAAGCGCCGTAGTTATCCAGTTTTAGTCATCCTGAACTTGTTTCACTTCATGCTCTTTGAGTCAGGATCTCATACTACTATTTTAGATGCCGGATCGAGCCCCACATGACACATTAACTGGATCAACTATGTCTTATCTCATACTCTCATTAATAATCTTACCCGCCTCTATACTAGAATGCGTTTTATGACCATTAAGTAAAAAATTTGCCCCTTTTAAATCATCACCAATAGGCTCTTTCTTACCACCTAAAACATCCGCTAAAAATGTTTCTACCAAAGCATAATAAGATAATCTATTGGTTGGTTTCGCAAATCCATGACCTTCATCTTCATACAGAGCATAAACGACTGGTATATTTTTCTCTTTCATAGAGGCAACAATCTGATCAGCTTCTGCTTGCTTCACGCGTGGATCATGAGCACCCTGCCCAATAAACAGTGGTTTTTTAATATTATCCACAAAATATAAGGGTGATATTTGATTTAACGCTTCGATCTCTTCTTTCGTATCCCATGGTCCTATTCTTTTTTTGAAATCATTTAATATCGGCTGCCAATATGGAGGAACACTTTTGATTAAGGTCATTAAGCTAGATGGCCCAACTAAATCAACCCCACAAGCAAAAACATCAGGAGTCATCGTCATACCTACTAAAGTCGCATAACCGCCATAGCTACCGCCCATAATCGCTACTTTATCAGCAATAGCTATCTTACCCTTAATTGCCCAATTAACTGCATCGATTAAATCATCATGCATCTTTTTGCCCCACTGCATATTAGCAGCATTAGCAAAATGCTTACCAAAACCTGTGGACCCACGAAAATTAACACTCAAAACTGCATATCCACGGCTCGCTAACCATTGATGCTGCATATTAAGGCCCCAATCATCTCTTGCCCACGGACCGCCATGCACAAGAAGCACTAACGGCACAGGAGCTTTAGGAGTAATAGAATCTACTACCGCAGCATCAGCCGGCAAGGTTAGATAGCTAACTAAATCAAGACCATCGCGGGATTTAATGATAACAGGATGCATAGGGGATAGCTGATATTGCACTAACTCAGCTTTATTATTAAATAAATATTCTACCTTTCTAGCCGCTCTATCATATTTAAAATATTCAACTGGCCTGATATCACTTAAGTAAGCAACTAGCCAAGTTTTATCATCCATACTACGCGCGGCTATATTTAGATCACCAGGATTAAGCGAGCGTAAATATTCAATATCTTGCTTGATATCATTATCAAGAACTTTATAACTAACTCTATCATAATTACTAGACACCGCCTGAATTGTATCCTTCATAGGATGCACAGTAAAGATGCCAATATCAGCTTTATTATCTTCAGCAATGATTGTTGATTTTCCAGACTTTAGATCAATCTCTCTTAGCGCTCCAGTGTTGCGTTTTCTACTATCTAATAAATAAAGAATAGAGCCACTATCATCAAAACCCATAATACCAGTATTAGTAACATCCTCTGCATCTACTGTCATAAAGGGCACAAAAGTAGAATTTTTATATTCAAAATACTCTTCGCCAGCCTCAGCATTAGTCGCCATAGAAAAACGTAAATTTAACTCCGAATCAAAAACAAACCCCGTGTATTTTTCGTTCTGTAGAAGTAATTCCTTTTTACCACTTTGCAAGTTAAGCTTATAAAGGTCAAAATAACGCTTATCGCGCTGGTTCATACTAATGATAATTTCATGTGGTTTTTTATGGCTAAGACTATTAATAGAAGCCCTCACCCCTTTTGCTGGAGTAAGCAAATTGATTGCATTGGTTTTTAAGCTATAACTATAAATACGGAAATTTTCATCTCCTTTTTCATCTTGCACGAAAAGTATATGCTCATTATCGTAACACCAAATATATGACCTAATACCCCTATCCTTATCTTGCGTAATCACTCTTGCTTCTAAAGGCTTGTCAACCTTACCAATCCAAACATTAAGCACACCGTCTTTAGGAGCAATATAGCTAATATATTTACCATCATGACTAAGCCTTACGCTTGTTTTGTCGGGATTACCAAACAAAGTCTGACGTGGGATAAGATTATTATTAGCGCAAACCATAGACACCACTCCAATAAGAGAAATTAAAAGAAGAAAAAATTTATATAGAAGTTTCATATTGCCTTTTTTAATAGCTATTAAAGGCAGGATAAAACTCTAAGATAGAAAGTCAACCAATATCACTTTAAACCTAATGAATTATTATAAGCATCCATCACTTTGTTTATCTCGCCATCCATTATAACCCTACCCTTTTCCATCCAAATACCACGATTACAAATATCTCTCATAATTTGCGTATTATGTGATGATAAGACCATAATGCGAGTCCTATTAATTAAATCCATCATCCTGATCCGTGCTTTTTCAATAAAGGAAGCATCACCAGTTCCTATCATTTCATCCAAAATCAATATGTCAGGCGTAATACAGGTAGCAACAGTAAATGCAAGACGTAAAAACATCCCGGTCGAATATGTACGCGCTGGTAAATCAATATATTCCCTAAGCTCTGAAAACTCGATAATTTCATCCGCTTTAAGCTTTGCTTCACTAAAACTCATCCCCATGAAAATGCAACGCATAATAATATTCTCATACCCTGTACTTTCTGGATCCATTCCCATTGTAATATCAGTCAAAGAAGATATATAACCATCTATCTTTGCACTACCCGCGGTAGGCTCATATATGCAAGACATAAGCTTTAGTAAAGTACTTTTACCAGCACCATTGTGCCCAATAATACCCACTCTATCCCCCTCATTGATCTCAAGGTTTATACCATCAACAGCTCTTACCCAGACGGTGGAATCAACTGAGCTAATTTTACCACCGATAGCTCTAAATACTTCGGTACGTACTGACCTAGTCTTGCCGTTATAAATAGCAAAAGATACACCCGCGTCATTTAATTTAATATGAGCCATAATTACAACCAATAAACTATTCTTGCTCTATATTTACTAAAGAGCAAGACTGATAAAATAAACATACTAACTGTATAAACAACGCCAACAAAATAATAAACATCCGGAATCGCGCTTCCTATCAATGGATCACGACAGAAAGAGATGAAAACTGCAACAGGATTAAACATAATATATTGACGGACTCGCTCCGGCATTGACTCTAATTTCCACATAATAGGCGTCACATAAAATACAATCTGACTTAGACTCAGAATAATATTAGGACAATCCCTAAATCTCAAGCTTAGTAAAGCAAGTGGTATGATAGTAAAATATAAAGCTATGCAAGTAACAATCAAGCCACTTAAAGTATAGAATATGCCGGCAAAAGATACGGATATACCATAATATAAAAATATCGGGATCAGCACGACTATATTGTGCAATAAAATAATAATATTTTTAACGAATAAACTATTAATATAGGACAATTTTGGAATAGTGAGTTCTTTTAGATAAGATATAGAATTGATGTAGACACTGCTACCTTCAGTGACGGTGTTTAAAAGAAAATTCCAAAAAATTATTCCAGTGGCAAGATAAGGAAAATAATCAGAGAGCGGCATTTTAAATAAATACCCCCAAACAAAACCTAGACTACCAATTTGAATAGCTAAAGATAATGTAAGCCAAAGCTGCCCCAGCTTAGAGCGAGAATATCTTTTCCTAATATCATTGATCCCTATAAGACAAAAAATCCTCCAATAAGAAAAACTTTCAGTAAAATCTCTAAAAGCTTTATATAAATTATGTAGAAAATTAGCAGAACTATTCATAGATATATAATAATCAAAATATGCCAGGATTCTATTCTAGCACAAAATTATGTCAAGTCTATAATCCCGCGAGCAACCTCTAACTCTTCCTTAGTATTAACCCCGATCACCTCATTATTATTTTCTGCTACCATAAAAGTTACCCTCCTACCCAAATCAGTAGCAACGGAGATTGCATCAGTTAAATAATATTCTTTATTAGCTTTTTCTTGCATAATGATTGAAAGGATTGTTTGTGCGATGCCAGGACCAAAAGCCATAATACCAGAATTACAGAGGTTTATTTG
>CAYTBU010000043.1:0-11093 GCA_964436105.1 uncultured Rickettsiaceae bacterium
CTCGCTTCTTTGCCAATTTGCTGCTTTTTCTTCAGCCTCGGTGATAAAAGCATAAGTATGGTCTTTAAATCTTTTTTCGATATTAAATTCAGCGGTTAAATAACGATATTCCATATCAGCTTTAGTAAAATGCTTTGGTATTGTAATCTTTAATGGCATAAATTATCTCTTATCTTTCTTTAACTTTTTTATTTTTTACTGTTGGAGTGACCGGGGTAGTTATATTATTCGACTCCGCAACCTTCTTAGCTGCTATAGCTGGTGGTGGTGGCATATGTGGCGGAATAGGCAGTACAGGATTATTGCCAGGTAACCCATCACCACATCTTTCCTTCTGTTTAGCAGCTTCTTTTTTTGCATTTTCTACGGCGGGATCTAAATTAGCCTTGATATTTTTGTTAATTTCAGCGAGTTCTTCGTGCAAACCTACCTTGGTCAATAATTTTACTATTCCAGCTTCAACTGGGTTTTTATGACCCGCTATTTCCTTGTGATATTCATCTTTATTAGCTTGAAAATGTATAAAAGTTTTTTTCTTTAATAATTCAGAGTTTTCAGGGTTTTTTTCAGCTCTTTCGTGTAATTTTTGGAAGTCTTTTTCTTTTTTCTCATAGGCTGGAGCTACTTCTTTGAGTTTTTCAAGGTGTTTTTTCTGCTCGGCTTTATGGCGCGCACGTTTCGCTTCTAATTCTTCAGAGCGCTCACCTTTTGCCCTCAAAGCTTCAATCTCTCTAGCCGTTTGTTCAGCTTGGCACCCGTGATGATGAGCAAGCTCAGATGCTCCATCATGTATGCCAGTAATTACGCTACGTTGATGACGTCTCTCTTCGATTTCTCTATCACGAGCTTCAATTTCAGCTGGGGTTAAATAATCACCACTTAAGCGTCTTCTATCTTCTTGTGTAATTTTACTAGGATCAGCTAGAAGGCGATCTATTTCTGCTAGGCTAGCTGCATCTTTATCCGCATATTTCTTAAAATCCGCTTGGAATTTATCAGATTTAAATTCATCCCACAGTCCATTTAATTTATCAGTTTTTTCCTGAATTTCTTTTGGGTCAAAACCGTTTGATTCTATAGCTTGCTCTCTACTTGCAGCCGCATTTATAGCGCTTTCGATTGAAGCTAGCGCTGCTCTTAGCTCTTTTTCTGGTAGATCCAGCGAGGCTATTTCGCTTAATTTTTCCCTAAGCTGCCCGCTGGTAAGGCCTTTTAAGATCGGCTTGATTTCAAAGTTCCATTTGTTGCGTGCATTCTTTTGAGCTTCAGTTATCCCCCCTTCTGCTGTCTCAATTTCTTTAGTAGTTGGAGGCGGTGGTGGAGCAAATCCACGGTCGCGGATATCATCTGGACCTTGCTGCTTTTGCTTGGCAATTTCTTTACGATCCTGTACCGGGGGGTTAGGGGTGCTTTGAAAGCCACCAATTTTATCATCATCCTTTGCCATAAGCTATGCACCCTATATTTGCATAAGTAATATGTTAAAACTATAACTATATGTTAAAGATTAATCAATAGAAAAGTAAAAGTCAAATATATTATTAATTCCAGACATTACTGGTCCCTAACCAATCGCATCATATAGTGAGCATATGACGCATTCATCACCCTCTATCAATAAAAATTCCTCATCGCTTAGTGAGGCGGCTAGATATTTGAGTAAATTACGATCGCCGCCAAAAGCGTGGAGCATAAAAGCAAGGTTTTGTTCATCTATGATTTGGACATTGTGGTCTAACTTCAAACCAGGAATTTGTAAAATGAATTTGGTTTTACAAAATTCTATCACCTGAAGCAATTCCTCATAAGGAATATCGTTGATATCGATTTGGATAAAATATTGAATTTCGGCATTCGATTTTTGAGCGGAAGATAATTTAGCAAAATCAGAAGCTTTGATAATTTCAAATGGCCGCCCGCTTGCTATAAGGTGTTTTATTATTGCTATATTTAACGTCGTGCTGAGCGGTGATGGACGCGCTAAAATACAAATATTGCCTAGCCTTAAGCCGCATGGAACCGGTAGCCCGACTCGGTCGAATGTAGCTATGTTTCCGCCCTGTGTGGATGGACCCTTTGTCATGGCGAGGCGCCTAGCGTCGCCATCCAGAAAAGAAGATGTAATTTCACTGGATTGCCACGTCGGATTTACATCCTCCTCGCAATGACGGTACCCATTCATCTGCTGATCAATGATTTTAATGAAACTATCATTCTTATTGCTGAGCTTAGCAGTTTGATTTATAATCATTTCATCGCACTCCAATAGTGTTGATGGGCCGCTTGGTGAATGCTCCTGATTTTTGAAGCTCGTGATCACTTACCTAGTGGCCGGTTTTTATTGCCTTGTACCTCTATATTAAATTATTCTTTTAAATCTGCATATACGTAAAAACTACGGGTAAAACATTAACCCCTGTTAACTTTATGCTTAATGAATAGCATGCTGATATAAGCCAAAAATGATATTGCAGCAACATAGCAGCTAAGTAGCAGAGTAGGATTTGCAAAATTTTCTACTATCCAGGCTGATATTACGGGTGAAGTGCCACCTATTACCCCCATGCCAAGACTAAAGAAAAATGAAGAACAGCTGAATCTATATTCAGGAGGGAAAATTTCGATAGCAAATATGTTGATCAGCGATGCTTGGGTAGAAAAAATGAAAGCATGACCGCAGAAGAATATTATTGCCATAATAAAGCTTGGATAGATTGATAAAAGTTGTAAACCAACAAAACTATATATTGAAATTGTTATTAAGCCATAGCGGATTATCTTGGTCCTATCGAACTTATCTGATACATAACCTAATATCGGTGATAGAATGATTAATAGAGCGGTGCTTAGTAATGGATAATAACCAAAATTTAAATTGGTGAGTTTATTGATATATCCCGGTAAAAACACCAAAATAAAATAGAAATTTACGCCATTAGCTGCGGCAACAAAGAATGTAGAGACACATTCCATAGTATGTTTTTTCATGCCTTCCAATAATGGAATTTTCTTTCTATTTAAAGTTAGTTTTTTAAATTCAGGAGTTTCTACAAGCTGTTTACGAATAAAATATCCAACTATAGCAAGCGCAAAACCCAGTAAGAATGCAAGTCTCCAGCCATAGTCAGGTATGAAAGGCATTTTTAATAGATTGGTAACTAAAGTGGCTACTAACATACCGGTCATGCAGCCAGCAATTACTATACTTCCTATTATGCCAGCGCTTTTTTTACTGAAATGTTCAATTGCGTAGATTAAAGCTCCGCTATATTCACCACCTACAGAAATTCCTTGCAAGGCCCTAATTACAGCAATTAAATAGCAGGAGGTTACACCAATTGCTCCGTAGGTTGGTAGTAATGCCATGCTTAGTGAAGCGACGCCCATGAGCGTAACGCTTAAAACTAACGCCCTTTTTCTGCCATAGATATCTCCAATATAACCGAAGAGAATGGATCCTAGTGGTCTGAATAGGAAGCCTACGGCAAATAATGCATAAGTTATTATTAAGGCGTCATCTGCGCTTAAGAAAGTTAAATAGTTTTTATGAAGAATGGGGGCAAAAAATCCAAAAATGGTAAAATCGTACAATTCTAAACATGCTGCTAAAAAACAGGAAATTAACACTTGTTTTGATAATTTATCTTTCATAATTTACACTTTATAATTTCATTTGTTCTTTTAATATATTTGATGCTTCGAACCTATTATTAGCGCGAAGCTTTTTCTTAATGTTAGCTATATAACCCTCAACGGTTCTAATGCTAATATTAAGTTTATTAGCAATATCTTTATCTGAAGCCCCGTAAGCTAATAAATTAGCACATTCTTGTTCTCTGTTTGTTAAATTATAACTTGATGGAGTTATGCTAAAATTAGAAAAAAGTTTCGTGGCCGTTTTTTCTAAAAATAAAAGCCTTCTTAAAGCTAAATATTTAGGTTGCGCACAAACTCTAGCAAATTCAGCTTCATATAAATTTATTATATCCACAAACTCTTGACGTTTATTGAAGAAAAAATTTAATGCCGACAGATTTTTTGTTGATGCAATAAAACTATATTGATTAATTATATTACGTGATTTTTTATATATCAAGAGGCTATTGCATATATCGTGAGAAAGTAAGAAATCTAAGAATCTATTGTTTACCGTATTAGAAGTGCGAATAATATAATCAAACCCTTGTTCATTTAAGTCTGTGATTTCTTTAGCGTAATGAATCGCCATATCTTCATTCAAAATAGTTTCCTTATGTGCTTCATACCATCTATCATTCGAGCAAAAGCCCATAGAAGTGCCATCTGGATAAAACTCTCTATAACCAATATAATCAATATTTAACGCCTTAATTTTCTCTTGATAGGGGGTTAATATTTTTGTGAGCTCTTCTTTGAGCTCTAAATCTAATACATTCATTTGTTGCATGTTTTTATTCCAGTCATCAATAAAAATATTATCTATTGTCTTAGACGCTTAGATTGTAAAACTTATTAATTAATAAATGATTAATTAACCGTGACTTTCAGGTTATAGCTTAAATTTTGTAAATTAAAATACACTCATCGGCAATGACACATTATCAAATATATTTTCTACCACTTTCTTCGAAAATAGAACTGTGTGTAGAGGTTTATACTTCTCTTTTGCGCAAAGCTCGGCAAGATTATTTTGATAGAGATCAACTATATTTTCAAACTCTTGTAACTTATTTATAAAAAAATTCAGTGAAGTTAGGTTGTTTTTTGAAACGATAAAAGAATACATGCGAATGGCATTAGGAAGCCTTCTATATATAAGCAAACTGTTACACATATCACATTTTACTAAGGTTTTTAAGAACCTATTACTAACCGTGGTTAAAGATCGAATAACATAATGAAAGCCAGTTTTTTGTGAAGATAATAATTCTTGAGCGTAATGAATTGCCATATCTTCATTTAAAGCTTTTTCTGTTTGCACATTGTACCAATCATTATTTGTACAAAATGCAATGCTGGTACCATCTATAAAAAATTCTCTATATCCGACATAATCTACTTTTAATGCCTCAATTGCTTTTTGATATGGCTTTAAAGCTTCCACGGCCTCTCTTTTTAACTCCAAGTTTAATAAAAGATTGTCGATCATGTTCATCTTGCTTTTCTCAAATGCTTCCTCGCTCTAAATAATAGTGTAGTTATAGTTAATATAAACACATTATTTTCAACTTATTCTATTATTAATTGGGTACATCGTCAAGAAAATACCTATATGAGAAGACTATGCTTTTGCTAATCATTCTAGCATCGAAGTATAACCTAGGGAGGTGGGAATAACAAAAAAGCTAGGGGAAATATCCCCCTTAATCCTTAATCGTATCGACTGAGCCGTCAAGTGACATAAGCAGCATTTCAACTTTCATATCGGGATATTTTTCCAGAATCATGGCTTTCACATTTTTTAAATGATGGCTGTGTAATTGTAATTCAGCTTCATAGCTCAAGGTGTGTTTAGATCCATGTACATTTTTGAATATATCACAATTTACATGGTCCATTAAGATAACCATTTTTATATCGCGGAGGTTTTTTAAATCTTCAAGCTGGATTAAAAAAGCATCTTTTAACTCAGGGCGTAGTATATGATCGATCCCGAGTGATCCACCTTGCATGCTGACTTCCTCATATTTATCCTTAAGACCACGCTTTTGCATGAAGTCATCCGTCTCATCATTTAACCGGTAATCCGAACATTTGATTAATAATATTGGGACCTTCGCTTCATAAGGATTAGTGCTGCCTGTAACCTTAATATCTTCAGCTGGTATTAATTGTGGAAGCTCATTAATGGCGAAAGCGTTAGAGTTTATGGTTAAAAGTAGGAACAAACAAAATCTTAGCATAATTTCAGTTTTTTAAATTGATTATAATAAGTTATAAGTAGATAATGTTAGATACAAGATTAAACTATAATAATAGGCGTAATAAGATCATGACTGATGCAATATTGCTTGAAAAGCTGACCAAAAACTATGGCGAGAAAAAGGCCATAGATAATATTGATCTTAAAGTGCCTGTAGGCAGTATTTTTGGCCTGCTGGGGCCCAATGGTGCTGGTAAATCGACCATCATCAATATTCTTGCTGGCCTGACAACTAAAACCTCTGGCAAGGCTTCCATTATGGGAATTGATATTGACGCAGAGCCGCA
This sequence comes from uncultured Rickettsiaceae bacterium, assembly GCA_964436105.1. Taxonomy (GTDB): domain Bacteria; phylum Pseudomonadota; class Alphaproteobacteria; order Rickettsiales; family Rickettsiaceae; genus JAGOJE01. The sequence continues at coordinate 6,190 of CAYTBU010000043.1, forward strand.
AGCAGCGAAATATCAAATTGGCGTGGTACCGCAGGAAATTGTGCTTGATACTTTCTTCGCCCTGCGGGAGGCGTTGGAATTCTATGCCGGATATTATGGTATTCGCCCGAAAGATAGAAAGACGGATGAGATTATCGAGGCCCTTGGTTTAAAGGATAAAGTCATGGCGACTGCGAGGCAATTATCCGGCGGAATGAGAAGACGTTTCTTGGTTGCCAAAGCGATGGTTCATTCACCAAAAGTATTGATTTTAGATGAGCCAACAGCTGGCGTTGATATAGATCTGCGCGAGCAATTATGGGCTTATGTTAAAGAGCTTAATAAGCGCGGTACGACCATTATCCTAACCACACATTATCTGGAAGAAGCGCAAGAATTATGCGACCATATTGCTTTTATCAATCATGGAAAAATCATAAAATCTGACCGTAAAGACAATTTGCTAAGCTCTTTAAGTAGCCGCAAAATGGTGATTGATTTAGCAGGTAAGTTTGATGCAAGTAAAGTAAAGAGCCTTAAACTGAATATTGATCAGGTGAATGACCATCAGATTCATATTGATTTGATGGGGCGTGATATTGGCGAGGTTATCTCTGGCCTGCAAGGAGCTGGTTTAGTAATACGCGATCTATCCGTTGAGCAAGCCGACCTTGCAGAGGTGTTTAAGAAGGTGATTGTGAAAGCTTAAATCCGGATTTTGGTTGCTTTTTTTATTGAACGCAGCAAAAAAAGATTTATACAGAATATTTTCAAGATAACGGCATAATAATAAAATATCATACGTAATTACATATGGACGTTGTGATTAAAAATATAATATGTTATTATAATGCATAAGATTACTTATACGAAGACGGAGTATTTATTATGTTTCAATCTACTATGACTAATAGAGGTCAAATTACCATTCCAGCTGAAATACGAGAAAGGTTACATCTTGCTGCGGGCAATAAAATCGAATTTATGGTAAAGGGTGAACAAATAATCATGCTACCCATCAATAAATCTATCAGAAGCTTAAAAGGAATATTACCAAAACCTGATTTTACACTTACATGTAATGAAATGAACGAAGTTATAAAAAATACTGTGAGAAAAATATGATCGGCGTTGATACTAATATTTTGGTGCGGTATTTTACTCAAGATGACCCAGCTCAAGCGCAAATTGTAGAAAAAATTATAGAAAATTATGCAACTTCTCCTAATTCGCTGTTTATCAATAATATAGTAATGTGTGAATTAGTCTGGGTGTTAGAAAGAGGTTATAAATATAGCAAGGAGCAGGTTGGAATAGTTATAAACCAAATGCTTTCTACAGAAGAGTTTGCCTTTGAAAAACAAGAATTATTATGGCTAGCTTTAAGAGAGTATGTTCAGAATAAATCAGATTATTCAGATGCATTAATTGGTTTAATCAATAAATATTCTGGTTGCCATAAAACTCTGACCTTTGATCAAGGCGCTGCTAAAACTGATAATTTTAAATTGGCAGGAATATAATTCTAAATCTTACGTTTTAAAGGAGCTTAGGCAAGAAATGATTAATTGACTAAGATGATTATTTGTTACATTATGACTAGTCAGACTAGTCATAATAATAGAGAGTTATGTCGGGTTCAAAAAGATATTGTTTCTTTTTTTAAAAATTCCCCATTAAATGGTGTTGATATAAATTTAAATCGTGATTCCGCTTCGATCAGAGAGGTGGATCTATTACGCGAAATACTAAGGATTTTAGTCATATTGTCGGATTGGAAATAATTGATCCGTGGAATATGGCCTAAGCTAAACTTAAAGAAGCCCTATTTCAAGGCTTCTTTAAGTAAATCATTTACCATTCCAGGATTGGCTTTGCCGCCAGTTTTTTTCATCACCTGACCAACAAAAAAGCCAAATAATTTATCTTTACCAGACTTGTAGCCCTCGACTGAATCTGGATTTTCTTTAATCACTTCAGCAATGATAGCAGCAATTTCAGAACTGTCCGATACTTGTACTAGCCCCTGTGCTTTGACGATTACCTCTGGAGCTTCGCCTGTTTCAAACATGGTTTCAAAAACGGTTTTTGCAATCTTACCAGAAATGATATTCTCTTCAATCAAACGCACTAGTTCATTAATAGCAGATGCTGAGATTTTACAATCTTCAAGTTCAATATTAGCCTTATTTAAAGCGCCAAATAATTCACCTGAAATCCAGTTCGCTACCATCTTAGCATTACGCCCCACAGCAGCTGTTTCAAAATAATCAGCGATATATCGATCGCTCGCTAGAATATCGGCATCATAATTGCTAAGGCCAAAATCTTTAATATAGCGTGCGATTTTATCGTCCGGTAATTCTGGCATGGCATCTTTAATGCGGTCGATTGTCTCTTGCTCTAATAAGACTGGCAATAAATCGGGATCTGGGAAATAGCGATAATCATGAGAATCTTCTTTGGTACGCATAGTCCTAGTAGTTCCATTATCAGCATCAAAAAGACGCGTCTCTTGACGCACCACTCCGCCCCCTTCAATAAGTTCAACTTGGCGATAAGCTTCAAACTCAATCGCGCGCATAATGTTTCGGATTGAATTGATGTTCTTAATCTCGCAGCGCGTGCCAAGAGGATCGCCTTTTTTGCGTACCGATACGTTAGCATCGCAGCGCATTGAGCCCTTTTCCATATCGCCATCACAAGTGCCTAGATAGCGTAGTAGAATACGTATTTTTTTCACATATTCCGCCGCTTCGAAAGGAGAGGATAGATCAGGCTCAGATACAATCTCCATAAGCGCAATGCCAGATCGATTTAAATCGATATAGCTGCTTGTTGGCGATTGATCATGCATGCTTTTGCCAGCATCTTGCTCCAAGTGAATTCTGTTAACACGAATGGTTTTAGCCTCGCCTTCTTCGGTTAGAATATCAACCTTTCCATGTTCTACGATTGGGTAGTAAAATTGTGAAATTTGATATCCTTGTGGAAGATCGGCATAGAAATAATTTTTACGATCAAAAGCGGAATATTTATTGATCTTAGCCTTAATGCCAAGACCAGTTCTAATTGCTTGTTCAAGGCAAAAACTATTAAGCACCGGTAGCATGCCAGGCATTGCAGCATCAACCAAAGACACTTGTGAATTAGGCGCCGCGCCAAATTCAGTTGCTGCGCCTGAAAATAATTTGGATTTAGAAGTCACCTGGGCGTGGATTTCTAGCCCAATTACATATTCCCATTTTCCTGTGTTTCCTTCAATATAAGCCATTTGTTAAAACCCCTTTGGAGTGAAATCTATATTTACATTTTTCTCTATTGCTGCCGCTACTTTAAGCATATTATATTCACCAAGTTTATCTGTGATTATCTGCATTCCAAGCGGTAGATTATTTTTTGACAGCGCAGCTGGAACAGACATACAAGGAAGGCCGGCAAGGCTAGATGGAATAGTAAAAATATCATTTAAATACATCGTTACTGGATTATCTTGCTTTACATTTAGCGCAAAAGCTTCAGTTGGGGCTGATGGAGTCAAAATCGCATCCACCTTGGTAAAGGCAGTTTTAAAATCATTAGCGATTAATCTTCTTACCTTTTGTGCTTTTGTATAATAAGCATCCATAAAGCCAGAAGAAAGCACATAAGCACCTATCATAATACGTCTTTTGACTTCAGCGCCGAAACCTTCAGAGCGAGTAAGTTCATACATTTCATCTAAACTCATGCCTTCTTTTTCTATGCGAAGGCCATATCGCACGCCATCATAACGCGATAGATTTGAAGAGGCTTCGGCCGGCGCTAGAACATAATAAACAGGCAAAGCGTATTTAGCATTAGGCAAAGAAATATCAATTATTTCTACCCCTTGATCCTTTAAGATAGCAATAGAATCATGCCACATTTTGATGATTTCTTCAGAAATTCCTTCCTGCTTCATCAAATCATAAGGTACGCCAATTTTCATGCCTTTAACAGATTCTTTTACTGATGATCTTAGTTCTGGCACCGCTACGTTTAGTGAGGTTGAATCTTTAGGATCAAAGCCCATCATCGCTTCTAGCATCAAAGCCGAATCTTCAACTGATCTGGTCAGTACGCCCGCTTGATCAAGGGAGCTAGCAAAGGCGATCATACCATAGCGAGAACATCTGCCATAAGTAGGTTTTACTCCAACAAGACCAGTAAAAGCTGCGGGCTGACGAACAGATCCCCCGGTATCACTGCCAAGCGTGGCCATCGCCATAAAAGCAGATACTGCAGCTGAAGAACCACCAGAAGAACCTCCGGGTGTTAAATCTTCGCCATTTACCCCTTTCCATGGATTGATGACATTGCCAAAATAACTCGTCATATTAGACGATCCCATTGCAAGCTCGTCCATATTGGTTTTACCGAGCATAATGGTGCCATGACTTGCAATATTAGCGCTGACAGTTGATTCATAAGTTGGAAAAAAGTTATGCAATATTTTAGAGCAAGCGGTTGAACGAACGCCTTTAGTGCAAAATAAGTCTTTGACTCCGACTGGGATGCCATCTAGTTTAAGCGCATTACCTGATGCGATTCTAGCATCGGATTCTAGGGCTAGCTGTCTTGCGATTTCTGGAGTGTCCATTACATAAGCATTTAGTGCCTTATGTTTTTCCATTTGCTTTAAATGCGCTTCAACTAGCTCAAGTGAGGAGAATTTTTTAAGAGCAAGGCCGCTTAAGGCTTCTGCGATTGTGAGTTTTATTAATTCAGACATTATTCAATCACCTTTGGTACGATAAAACATTTAATTTCTTTGGCAAACGCCGCGTCCTTACCCGGAGCATTATTAAATAACTCGGCACTTAGGTCACTTTCCGTGATTTTATCCTCACGTAAATGCGGGCTCATTTCGCAAACTGAACGCATTGGCTCTACGCCCTCGCAAT
>CAYTBU010000044.1:0-11081 GCA_964436105.1 uncultured Rickettsiaceae bacterium
CCAACATATATAAAATCATCACCTATTAATTTACTGAGCATGCCGCTTAAGCAACCATCTGATTTAGATATGATGTGGGGGGCGTTTCTAGCCTCTGGCAATGACACATATGTTAAAAAAGTCGTTGATGTGTTGGATGAACGCACCCCTCTTACTGGAGACAAAACACTAGATATGGCAACGCGTTCATCAGCAGACTGGTCGCTAGGTAGCAATATGATGCAGCATGAATTGGTTAATCGCCTTATTCACAAGGAAACAACAACACGCCGGGGCTCGGTAAAAAAGACACTTGAAGCAATTATTGCGCAGAATAAAAAAGAGACACCACTATTTCCTAATCGTGATGGAGATTTTTCTGCAATGATGGTTGTGATTAACAAAAACACATTAGCAGAATTTGATAAACCTTCTAGTCAAGGCGTTAAATTACAAGAAGTCTCTAAAGCAAATCGTGGAGATAGAATGATCATCAAAATTCTTTTCTCTGGCATGGAATTAACAAACGAACTCATGTCAAATGTTACTTTTGACTTAAAAATTTTAGATCCTGAGGGTGACATTTATGGCAAATCAGATTTGAAAGAGCTTGAGGCATTAAAGAAAAGAATTCCAAAACGCTTCAGCGTTTTTGATAATCTATCTTTTATAGAAATAGGGTTTGGGCAACAAGATAAGCTAGGCAAATATCAGTTTATTGCAACTATACGTGATAACGTTGGTAAAAAATCTATCTCTCTCAAGCAAGAGGTTAATCTGGTTCAATAACATTCTACTATTTGATCATATTATCCAAATTACTTAAACACTCAGACAACAGCTGTTCCAAAAGATATGTCTGATCAGACGTCATACTGCATGTCATTTTATCTTCTATAACACTGATTATATGATGAGCTTTTTGAACAGTGGTCAAGCCTAGCTTTGTAAGAGTAGTAGATAGAACTCTACCATGATCTGTGGCCCCTTCTCGCTGCACCAGCCCCCTTTTTTCTAAATTTGACACAATGCCATGCATGGTTTGAGCTGTGATAAATGAGGAGCGAGCTAGAGCCGCATTAGATAGCCCAGGCCGAAGCTCTAGTTGAGCCAGAACAGCATATTGTGGCGTTGTTAAATCTAGAACCCTTAATGCTTCATCCATATGTAGTCTCAAGGCGTGCTGAGTTTTTTTGAGTTTATATCCAAGCAAACTCTTTACATTCATATTTTTAGATATTGACATATCAGGGTCCTTATAATATCATATCAGTGTACTGATACTATAACCGAGGTAACAAATGAATACAACTACTAATCAAAATACTATCAATTTAACTATTGCAGAAACCTATTATAATGAAATGTTAAAGAAGAACTTTGATGAAATGGAGCAATGCTTGCATTCTGACGTTCATTTTATTAGCCCTCTCGCGGAAATGCATGGAAAGGATGCTGTTGTCACAGCCGCAAAGAATTTTGGTGGAATATTGCAAGATATTCAAATCAGATCTAGATTTTCATCAGGTAATCAAATCATGTTCGCATATGATATGGTCGTCCCTGCACCCATCGGTAAGTTTAGAGCAGCGGTACTTATGGGATTTACTGACCAGCTTATTTCTAAAATAGAGCTATTTTATGATGCTAGGCCTTTTGAAGAAAAGAAAAATGAAATCTTCTTACTAAAATAACTTATAGCTCTTGACTATTGCGTTCTAGGGCTTATCTTTTTACTAACAACTCAATATTACTAGCCTTATGACCACTAAAACTCGCTGCACTTGGCTGCCTGAAGATAAACCTGACTACACTTACTATCATGATAATGAATGGGGAGTTCCTGTGCATGATGATAATAAGCATTTTGAAATGCTTATCTTAGAAGGCGCGCAGGCAGGGCTAAGCTGGTATACGATTCTAAAACGCCGCGAAGGCTACCGCGAGGCATTTAGGAACTTTGACCCGATCAAAGTTGCCGGGATGACTGATGAAGAGCTCGAAGCTTTACTTAGTAATGAAAATATTATCCGTAATCGCCTGAAAGTATTTTCCACCCGTAAAAATGCAATAGCTTTTCTGGAGATACAAAAGGAATTTGGCTCTTTTGACTCTTATATATGGAGGTTTGTTGGCGACAAGCCAAAAATCAATCGTCCAAATGGGATGAAAGAAGCTGTAGCTACAACACCAGAGTCAGATGCTATTTCCAAAGATTTAAAGAAACGTGGAATGAGCTTTGTTGGCTCCACCATCATTTATGCTTTGATGCAAGCAACGGGCTTAGTTAATGATCATATGAAGGATTGCTACCTTTTCCCCAAGGATTCAGTTTAACACTGAGGCCAGGGATAGCAGTTAATTATATTATTCCCGCGAAGGCTGGCATCCACTTTTAGATCTTGTGTTTGATATGAATTGTATCTTACCTACACTAAATACCAACAAGATAAAATCACACCGCCCCCCCCCTTAATAATTTAGCACTTACATCAAAAAGTAATTGATTTTTTTAAATGATTTGCTATCATAGACTTATAATTTAAACACACTAAAAAAATGAAAAAACATATTCTAGCATATATTGAAGCCGGCGATATCCAAGAAGTAACAGAATATCTCGAAAAAGGTGGTAATCCTAATTTAAAAGTTAGTCATGGCGCATCTCTTTTGAACCATGCTTGCTCAAAAGAAAATACAGAAATTGTAGAATTATTAATAAAATATGGCGCTGATGTGCATCACAAATCTGATTCAGGCAACACTGTGTTACACTACCTCTGTAAATATAACTGCTTTAAATCAGCAGAGATCTTACTTAAGCATGGCGCAGATACCAGCATCAAAGGTCAATATAATGAAACCCCATATGAAATTGCACAAAGAATGGGCCATCATGAAATGGTAACTATCATGGAAAGCTACCTACATGCTGATGAATTTGAGACCGAAATTATAGGCGCTACTGAAGGATTTGATATCGTTTCTTAACTGCACAACAATCTCTAAATATAATTTTTATACATTCCTAAATTCAGCGTAATTAAGGTTATTACAGTAAGATTCTAGCCCAAATTTAACGCCTGGAATCATTGGGGATGGTAGCGATGAGGGATCAAACCAATCCATTGCATCTTGCTTTTGGGGCTCTACATTAACCGGGCTCTGATCCTCTGGCAAATCAGCTAAAAAGAATAACTCGACCGAATAAAATCTCTTAGATGGGTCAAAATAATCTTTTTCATTGATTGATATAGTAGCGGCTAACTTCGCGGTGCTCAAAACCACACCAACCTCCTCCTTGGCTTCGCGAATAATTGCCTCTAGCGGCGTTTCACCAACCTCGATACTGCCAGTAACGCAGTGCCAATGGCCCGCCCATATCTTATTAGGAGTGCTGCGCCTGGTAAGCAAAATTTTCTCATCTTTTCTTAAAATTAAATGTGGAATCACTAGCATTTTTTACCTATTTTATATTCAAAACACTCAAACTCACCGACTTTCTTAAATCCAAGACGCTCATAGATGCGGTAGCCTGAATCACTTGAAGCAGAAAGAGTAACGTTCAGAGACCCACTACACTTAGCATAATCAAGCAAATGAGCCATCATATCAGTCCCATAGCCTTTACCCTGCGCCTCTTCATTAGTGAGCAAACTAAAAATACCAGCAGAAGTGACGGATACAAATAAAATTGCAATTGTAACAGCCTTACCTTCAGCGTAACCAACAAAAAGCTTTTCACTCGACCTTAAATGAGAATTATTTATCCTTTCATGGAACGACCGCACTGAATCATCATATGGCTCTAACACAGCAATAAAATCCTCAAGCAAAGCCTGATCTAAAACTTCTTTTATAACAAGATTTATTTTTGGCACAGAAGGAATGAAGTCCTTAAGGTCGCAAATCATAGCATGTTCAATTGTCTCTATTGCGAGTCCAGCTTCAAGTAACGCCGCGGAAAAGTCTGAATTTTTACCACTCCCTGGAACCCACCATGCAAATGATTGACCATTGAATGAATCTTTTACTTTCGAAACCACGACATCAAAATTACCATCCACAGGAACACCATAGACAATATTAAACATACTTGACCCAAAGCCACAATTGATGACCTGCAGGCCTTTTATTGCATTGACGTCAAACCCTAGAGCCTTGGGCAAAAACTCAAAATGCCGTAAATGATTTTGTTCGATAATGGCTAAATCTTTGCTAAACGTCATATTTTTCTCGCTTTTTTTCTAACCTTTATGCATACATCAACATTTCTCAAAACTAAATATACATTTAAAGGCATTACAACTGCGGGCTTGACATATCACACCCTTTTCTGCGAATATCATTAAAAAACATGAACCATGCAAATAACCTTCAAATCCTTACATGAATCTCATTTTCCTCTTTTGCTTAAATGGCTTATGGCGCCGCATGTCAAAGAATATTGGGATCAGGATGTAAACTGGACGCTAGCGTTAATCGAAGAAAAATATAGCAGCTACGCACGTGGATATAAGATAGTTGACGGAATAGAGAAACCTATTAAAGCCTATATTATTGAGGTTGATAGCAAACCCATTGGCTATATACAACTTTATAATGCCCATGATTTTGGGCACAGTAAAAAGCATGAGGATTTGCCAGAAAAATTGGGCTCTTTTGATATATTCATTGGCGAAAAGGAATATTTAGGCCAAGATATCGGGTCAGCTACCATTACAAAGTTTGTGCAAATACATGCTGATAATTATACTCATATTTTCGTTGCCCCAGATCTAGATAACATTACCGCAACTAAAGCTTATGAAAAAGCAGGGTTTCAAAAAATGTTAGAACAAAAAGATAATGATAAAATGTGGATGATTTGGGAAAGGCCGATGTCACAAATCCTCGAAGAATTAAAGATGCGTGAACCTATATTTCACCATCCAGACAAATTTGGCAAATCTAAGCAAGATATTGAAGCTCAGATGTGTGATGAATTCTTCGAAGTTGGTGCCTCGGGCAATGTTTATACTAGGAAAATCGTCATAGAAACATTATTAGAGCGTTATAATGACCCAGATTATCAAGACCTTTGGGAAACTAAGGATTTCAAGCTACTTGAAATAGCGCCCGATAATTATTTACTGACATACACTCTGATACAAAACAACACAAGAATGACAAAAAGATCGACTATTTGGCGAAGAGTAAAGGGTATCTGGAAGATCATCTATCACCAAGGAACGGTTGTTTGAGAGATAGGGCAAATGAATAAATTAATTAACGAGGTTACCAATGCATAAAGAAAACAAAAACTACCTTTCGCTGATCATCTGGATTGTTGGACTCATAGCGATTGGATCGATCATCGGGTCTTTCACCAAACCAGAGATTAGTAATTGGTATAGCAATTTAAATCGCGCAAGCCTAACGCCACCAAATTATGTTTTTCCAATCGCTTGGACTATTTTATACGGAGCAATAGGCGCCTGCGGCTGGCTCCTTTGGAACTCACCTAAAGTAGGAAATCTAGAACCCATAAAAAACTTATATATAGCACAATTAATTTTAAACTGGAGCTGGACGCCTTTATTTTTTAGCTATCACCTAACCGCTATCTCTCTTCTTGTTCTAATCTTGATGGATATAATAGTAGGCATGATAATTTGTCTAGCCCATCCGAAGATGAAGTCAGTATCGATTCTCATGATACCATATTTATTGTGGATTCTATTTGCGAGCTATTTAAACTTTTATATATGGCAATATAACTGATAATTATTTAATTACCTACGCGCTAATCCAAGGTAAAAGGATAACTAGGAGCAGCGGCATTTGGGGCGGAGTAATGAAAAATAGAAAATATTATACCACCAAGGAACGATGGTTTGAGGGAGAGGAAGATGAAAAAAGATACAATAATTGTCTATTTAACCGGTAAGCCGGGAGTTGGTAAATTCACCATAGCCAAAGCATTATCAAAAAATTATAATTTTATCATTTGCGACAACCAACTCATCAATAATCCTATTTTCGAGTTATTACAATATGATGGCTATGCGACAATCCCTGATTTTGCTTGGGATGCAATCGCTCGCATCCGCACAGAGATATTTGCCTTGCTAACCAAAGTTCCACAAAACAATTATATACTGACCAATTGCCTCGCTGAAAATGATGAAGATAAAAAACTGTATGAAGAGGTAGAACATATGGCGCATCTCAGAAACTCTATCTTTATCCCTGTAAGGCTTTCAATTACCAAGGAAAAACATTTGAAACGAATAGTGCAACAAGAGAGAAGAGCAAGGTGGAAATCTATCGATCCAAGAGAAGCTGACGATCACGGCCCCATGCTTTCTATCACCCACCCTAATTTACTCGAGCTAGATATAACTACCTTAGCTCCAGAAAATGCTGCCGAAGCAATTGCAAAGCATATTGAAAAGATAGGTCAATTATGAAAATAAAAGTGAGTAATGAGTAAGCAAATTCACAAACAAAAAAGAACCTTAAAATGCTCAAATTGAACTTATAGATGCTTCATTACAAAATCACTTTTCTAAAAGTCAAAGAGACTCGCCTACTGCGAGCTATCTTGTTGTCGCTTTTTCTAGGTGCAATTGCGTGACGCCATTGATATCTGGCATCACTTTTCAGGACAAGCAAGCTTCTAGGTTGCAGTGTCATAGAATGTTTGATGCTACCTTTGCTAAAATCCATAACACAAGCAGAATGCAGGCTTAATGAACAAATAATATCTGAAAAACACGGCACGCAATCTATATGCGGCGCTATTCCTTGTCCCGGCATATATTCATTTACAATCACTTGGTCCGGTTTTTGATCGAAAATTTTACTGTTGTAAAGCTTATCACATAAAAGGTCTAACCATTCAGGAACCAGACCTAAATAATGATATTGATCTATAGAGCGGCTTTTATAATCATATTTATAACCATAATGCTGCGTCCGACGCTTTAATTCAGTAATCCACATATTGTTATCAATCAATTCCATCAATAAGCGTTCTTGCTCAATTGTAATATATTCTTCAATATAACCTAAACCTGGAATCACTAGTGAATCATCAAAAATGCTCAATTGCTTCATATTCTAAACTCTACAGTAGCAAATGCTGAGTAATCCTCAATCCCACTCTCATCTTGATGAGTCATTGTGTGTTCATATCCAGGATAATCTTTTGGATCAAATTTATATTTAATAGGCTTGGGTATTCCCAGATCCTGAGATAATTCTTCAAATCTAAACATATTATTATAAAAATCACTATCCACTATTGTAATTATAATCATTCCATTTTTCTTTAATACACGCGATGCAGAAATAATAAAATCATGTACTAAAACATAATTTGGATTTAAACCATTTATTCCTTCTCTACTTCCAGAGTGAGGAAATTGGAAAATTACCGTATCAAAAAAATTTTGATTGAATTTTTTATGTAATTTTGTTGCATCTACATTATGCAGTATATTGATCCCTAGATTTTTTAATAATACAGTATTACTTTGGGCTAGATTAGATAAATCACTATAATTTTCATAGGTAGAAGAAATACAACTAGGAGATTGTTGCAATTGTTTAATTAAGCTCATAGTAAAACTTAAATTCCCCTCCCCAACTAAAAGTGAATTACCCACATTAATACGAGAGACAAAATCATACTTTGTTTTACTTTCCATAAGCCTATAAAGCTTGGCATCTAAAACTTTTAATTCTTGTGCATATTGATAATGCTCTAACCGCATTTGTTGCACATTTAAACTTAATATTTTCGTTCGCGATTCTAATATTTGAACTACACTATTAAAATCTTCTGCATTAATCATAAAAACCTCAGTAATATTTTTAGTATAATACCACCATTAACGCTTAGCACTAAGCTTTCTTTATCAATGCATAGAACAGATATAGTAACCGACCATATGAAGTATTGTTATAATTTAACTGAAGGATTCATTCATCCCCCCACCTAAATCACCTACCAAAAACAAAGACCCAGTAATGATCACATCGCCACCTCTTTGTTTTGCCAGCGATATCGCTTCCTCTAAGGATGAACATATAGTTGTATTAAAACCACTAAGACTAGCAAGCTCAGCTAGCCTTTCCGCACTATAGCTGGAAGGCTCGCTTTTAACCTGAACGCAGAATATATGATCCGCCACATCTTTAAACGGCGCCAAAAACATTTGAACGTCACGATTTTTGGTCATGCCGAGGATCAACGATATTGGCTGCGCTAGATTCTCGCTTGCCCAATGGCTCAGGGAGATAGCGCCACCTTGATTATGCGCACCATCTAGCCAAAGCCCCTCACCTATTTTCTCAATGCGCCCAGGCCAAGCTGAGCTAGTAATACCACTTTTAATATTTTTTTGGCTAATAGTAAAATTTTCTAATTGCTTTACTGCGACTATGGCGGTGGCGGCATTTATGATTTGATGATCGCCAAGCAAATTAGGCAATGGAAAGATCGCATCATCACAGCCAACGCCCAATATTTTAAAGCCCTGACCCACTTTCTCCACCCCAAAATCATAGCTAAAAGCTAGGTTCGGAGCGCGCATCTGCTCACATCGCTGAAATAAAACCTCATAGACTTCATCCATTTGGCAGCTAATTACGCATGGCACGCCTGGCTTGATAATGCCAGCTTTTTCGCCAGCAATAATCTCCGGCGTAGGCCCCAAAGCTTCCATATGATCGAGAGAAATTGGAGTTATGATAGTAAGCGCCGGCCTTGGGATAATATTAGTCGCATCAAGCCGACCACCCAGCCCAGTCTCTAATATCACAACATCTGCTGGAACTTCAGAAAACGCAAGCAATGCAGCCGCTGTTACGCCTTCAAAAAACCTAGGCTCGATATTATTTGCTTCTGCAGCCACCCTAGTTCTTTCACAAATTTGAAACAAATAATCATCAGTAATTTTCTCGGACGCTAAAACAATCCTCTCATTAAACTCTATGAGATGGGGTGAAGTATAGCTATGCACTTTATATCCTGATTTTTCAAATATACTCCGAAGAAAAGCTTGCACCGACCCCTTGCCATTAGTGCCAGCAATATGAATAACAGGAGGAATGTGTACATGAGGATTGCCAAGCGCAGCGAGCAATTGCTGCATCGTATCTAAATCATACTTCCCCTCCTTCCACAAAGGAATAGGCCAATGAGGCATGAAAACCACTATAAACTCCTTTAATTTATACCGTCATGGCGAGCGCAAGCGTTGCCATCCAGTTTTATCAACTTTTGCTGGATAATTACGTCGGCCTATTGGCCTCCTCATTATGACTACCTTTCCTCCCGGAAGCACTCAGCTAGAGCCTTTAAGGCCAGCGCAAAGATCCAGCAACTTGTTCCTATATTTATCCGTATTAATCCATTTGGTCTTTTGCTTATGAATTGATAATTCAGCAACAGTTGTTGGAAGAAATCTGCAAATACGAACCAAATCATCGTCTGCAATAAAAAAACCTCTTGGGATATCGAGCGAGGCAGCGCATTCTTCACGAAAAGCAGCCAGCGCGCGCATTGCATCATAGTCATACCTATGCTGCTGATTTGATTTAACCTTTTTCCAAGCCCTTTCTGGACGAAGTTTATATAAATCCGGATCTAGTAATTCCTTATTCAGTGCATCATTATACTGCTCTTTATCACTAATCTTTTCTGATAAATGATGATAGATTTCATGCAAATGCTCAACATCTTTTGCCGCATAGGCTAGCATTTCATCACTTACCGGCCTTGCCAGCCAATCCGCTGCTTGATAAGTTTTATCAATTTCACTATGAGCAATCTCTTTGCACAATTCGGCATAACTCGTAGCCCTCCGAAATCCACAGAACCTAGCTGCTATTTGAGTGTCAAAAACATTCACTGGCATGGCTTTAAACAAATTATAGAAATTCTCAAAATCTTGCAAAGCCGCGTGCAAAATCTTCAGCACTTTCTCGTTTAAAAGCAAATTTTTAAATGGAGTTAAATCAAGATTATTTACATCTATGATTGAAATATCACCATCACTTTCGGCTATTTGAATAAGGCTGAGTTTAGCATAATATGTAGTTCTTCTTACAAACTCTGTATCTAGGGCAATAGTTTTTTCTTGCTCTAGCTTTGCGCATAAAAGATCTAATTTTTCTTGAGAGTTGATTAACACGTTTTTTTATTTGCCATGATTGAAGATTTTTTATATTATCACGCACGAAACTTTTTGTCACGTAGGGATATGATACACAAATATAGAACTCACAATTGCAACGCACTAAATTTAGAAAATATTGGCCAAACAGTCAAATTATCAGGCTGGGTGCATCGTCGTCGCGATCATGGCAATTTACTCTTCATTGATCTTAGAGATCATTATGGCATCACGCAAATTGTCTTTACTGACGCAAACCCCGCGCTTATGGAAGAAGCAAGTCGTCTTCGTTTCGAAAGCGTTATAACTATAACCGGCAAAGTACTTGCCCGTAGCGATGAGACCATAAATAAAAATCTCCCAACTGGACATATTGAAATTATTGCTGAGAGTTACATAGTTGAATCAGCGGCTGAAACACTCCCATTTTCAGTCAACTCATCGCAAGAAGCTCCTGAAGAAACAAGATTAACCTATAGATTTTTAGATTTAAGACGCGAAACTTTGCATAATAACATCATTCTACGATCAAATGTTATCGCTGAACTTAGACATTTGATGATCAAGCAAGGATTTCAAGAATTTCAAACCCCTATCCTGACAGCAAGCTCGCCAGAAGGAGCAAGAGACTTTTTAGTCCCAAGCAGATTACATCCTGGCCAATTTTATGCCTTGCCACAAGCGCCACAGCAATTCAAGCAATTATTGATGGTCTCAGGTTTTGACCGCTATTTCCAAATTGCACCATGTTTCAGGGATGAAGATGCAAGAGCAGATCGCTCTCCTGGCGAATTCTATCAATTAGATATAGAAATGTCGTTTGTTACACAAGATGATGTATTTGCAGCTATTGAACCTGTAATGCATAGCATCTTTACTAAATTTTCTGATAAAAAAGTATCCGATGCTCCATTTGTCCGCATTCCATATGCCGAG
>CAYTBU010000045.1:0-10884 GCA_964436105.1 uncultured Rickettsiaceae bacterium
GTAGTAAGGCCACCCATGTTATTTGGCGCGTAAGTTGAAGCTTTATATAAAGCCAGAATTTGATAAGCAGAACATATGCCTATTAAAACAAATAAAATGCTAATGATTGTTTGGTCCAAGTCGCCAAAGATTAAAGCGATAAAACTTAGCATCATTATAATACCTGAAGTGATAATCACCCCCATATAATTAGCTGTTTTTTCGGCAATAAAATTAAGTACTGGCGCGCCAAAGCACATGCCAATAAATATGATAGAAGGCATAGAACTCGAGATATTACTATCAAATTCATAAACTTGTTTTAAAAATGCTGATCCCCATACGTCGGCGAACCCCTCAAGCGGCCCAACCATAAGACCTGCAAAAATAGCAAGAGATATGACTTTATGATTTGTGAGTATTATTTTTATCTCGCTGCTAATCGTCATATGTTTCATTGGTAATTCTGATATTTCGGGCACTAAAAAACAAGTTAAAAACGCAAGCAATAAACCAAAAAGCATCGATAATTCAATAATTGCTTCATAACCAACTGCATCATAAATCACTTTTATTGGGCCACCGCCATAGATGGCGCCAAGTAGTCCTATCGTTACTGAAAAGCTTAACATACGGGAAAAAAGTTTTTCTTCAAAAGTAAGGCGGATAATTTTAAAAGTTCCAACAATAGCTGCGGAAGATCCTATGCCAATTAATAACCTACCGATTATCGACATAATCCAATGATCGCAATAAATCATTGGCGCCATACCGATGACGGTTAGTAATATGCAAATAGTCATGATTCTTCTTGGGCCGAAGCGATCAAGCATGATGCCAAGCGGTAAATGCATCAAGGAATAGCCGATATAATAAACACCAGAGAATTGGCCAAAAATGCCAGCATCAATGTCAAATTGATCCATAATATCAGTCATCATGATATTAGGCATTACCCGAATGATATATTGGTAAGCATAAAAAATAGAGGCAAGGAGCCAAACGATCACAGCTAAAGCGCGCGAATTAGTCATGTTTTTTTCTTGTGTTACTTATCAGTAATATATAGATGATTGGTTTAAAAAAGAAAAGGTGATTTTAATATATTAATGGCGCGCTTAAGAAATTAGATAGCTTGCCCTTTGCTCTTCTCTTTTGTTTCGTTATTATGGGTGGTTGTAGAGGTGATTTTTGAAGTAGTACTAGTTTTGGATGTGGTTCTTACTTTATTCGGATCAAAAGTTGGGTCAGAGTGAGCATGTCTTATGTCGTCTCCCAATTTGCCTGATGGGGTAGAATTTTGTCTTTGGGCAATTTCCTTTCTGGATAATACATTAGGAGCTTGGCCACTAAAGCTCTCCCTTGCATAGGCTTGTGTGGGTTGATTGGTTTTGGTTTCTTGTTTTATTGCGATATATTTTTCTTCTATCTTTTTTAAGACGGTCTCTGTTTGTAATTTTGTGTTTTTTACTAGTTCATCTAGGTCTTTTTTTGCTGCGCTTGCAGCTTCAGGATTCGTTATTTTTTTTATTTCTTCCTTCGTAACTTTTTCCGCATGTCTTTTTTCAGAATAATCAGCTAATTTTGCAGCCGCAGCCTTTTGATTCGCTTTCTGCTGCGCCTCTTGTTCTTTAGCTACTGTTTTAGCATCTTTTATAATGAGTGGATTCTTTTTAGTCATAATGCTTTTTTATCTCTAGTTCTTTAAATTACTAGCTAGTTTAACATTTTTATAAGTAAACCAAAAATATATCTATTTTAGATTAATAAGATTCTTTAATTTTGCGTCAAAAAAGAAACAAACTAGAAGTTTAAAATAGCATTAAAGAATGCTTGCAAAATTATCGCGATAAGTGATATGCTGAAATTATCATTAATATTTGGAGGTTTTTATGTCGGCGTTGAATTCTAAACATGAAAATGTTACTTTACAATTAAAGACAAATATTGGCTATTTTCATTTGCTGACTCTTGCTTATGCGTTGATTTTCATTATTTCTAATACATCAGCAGTAAAAGTTGGGATGTTTTTTGGTCGTTATTTAGATACTGGTACGCTTTATTTTCCGCTGCTTTATATTTTAAATGACGTAATCACTGAAGTTTATGGTTTCAGAACCTCGCGTAAAGTAATCTGGCTGACAATAGCGTGCAACTTACTTTTTTCTTTGGCTTTATATATTTCTGTGATGCTACCAGGGGCGGTGGAAGTTGAATCTAACCAAAGTTTTAATACGGTCTTTGCAATGTCACCTCGTATAGTACTAGCATCCGTGAGCGCGTTTTTAATCGGTGAATATGTCAATTCTTTAGTTCTATCTCTTAGTAAAATTAAAATGCAAGGAAGGTGGTTTGGAGCGCGGGCGATATTTAGTACGGCAATTGGCGTTACTATTGAAAGTACAATGTTTGCTTTCATCGCTTTCTATGGCGTGGTAGGAGCTTATGAAGTTATGGAAATGACAGTTTTACTAGTCCTTATCAAAGTGTTATATGAATTAGTATCTTTGCCAATTACAACTAGAATAGTTGCTTTCTTAAAACATCGCGAAGGGTTGGATTATTACGATTATGGCACGAAGTTCAATCTCTTGCCTTGGTAAGATTGGGTAGCAGTTATCCCGGGATTGACCCGGGATAACACGACCTTTCACTAGATTCCGGCCCCTAAGGGGCTTTGCCCGCATGGTTAGTTTTTTCGTCACCTAAGAGGAGCGTTAGCTCCGTGGCAATCCAGTAAGATAGTCAAAATGTCTCTCTTTATAGCCCACCTGAGCTATAAGTTATAAGTAAATGAACTGGATGGCCACGTCGGCCTTTAGGGCCTCCTCGCCATGATGTTATCCATGTGGGCAACGCCGCTCGTAGGCCGGAGCGACCGACAATGATCTCCTTCACAATAAAAATCCCTGAATAGTCTCAAAATAACACATAGGTTAATATCCACAAAACTGGTGGATAAGTATGTGGAAAAGATGAGGGCAAACTCATATCTCCCTATTCAAATCAACCTTTTGTACTATGCGATTAAAAAAGAGGCAGTTCCCTTTAGCTCCTATATTAACGTCGGTGTATAATAACAAAGTAATTAATAAAGTGAAAATATACCAGCAATAGAAAGTCTTAAGAAAGAATGTGCATAAATGATACATTCTTTGTGCAAGAAAAGTATATTTTGCTTAAGAATAATTGCGAACGCAAAAAAGAAAAGCTAATAAATTTAGCTTTTGATTCTCCAACCAATATTGAATAAACGCACTAATAAAGCAAATAATGCGATATTAGTAGCAAGAATCATAATTATGCCTGTCATAATATTACCATCAGAGTAACTTGTCAGACTATATCTAAAACCATCTATCATATAAAAGAACGGATTGAATAGATTTACACTTTGTAAAAACTCAGGAAGTTTTTTTACTGAATAAAAAGTACCAGAAAGAAAGGATAGCGGCGTAATTAGATAGCTTGTAATAGCAGAGCTCTGATCGAACGTATTTGCCATAATGCCAGCTAAAATGCCAAGTTGCCCTAGCAAAGATGCGGCGCCCAAGGTGAAGAAAATCAATAATATTGGATGCTCTATATTAATATCAATGAAAGTCCATAAAAAAATTAGCAGCACAAGCCCAGAAGCAAGGCCTCTAAGAACTGCGCCAATGATATATGAAATTACAATTTCTAAGCCAGAAAATGGGGGCATTAAGATATCGTTGATATAACCAATTACTTTACTCATGATTAGTGAGGATAATGTATTAGCAAAAGCATTTTGCACCACCGTCATAATGAGAAGGCCATAGCCCATGAAGTTAATAAATTTCACATTCCCAATCATATGATCTGGATGATTTGAGGATAGTAAGAAAACAGCTAGAAAAATCATAGCCGAAACAGCCGGGGCAATCAATGTTTGATGATATACTTTTAAAAAACGCCTAACCTCTCTCAAGGCCAGCATATAAGTGCCATAATAATTAAACATAAGCCCACTAAAATCATGAAATATTAAATGACTATAATTTACTTACCTTAAGATGTGAAGCGTTAATTGTAACCAAAATATCATGGATTGAAAATTCCGTCCCTAGTTATTAACCCTTGAGTTGCAATCAAATTACTCAGTCATTATTGTTATATTATAGAATTATTAAGATAATGGATATTATGGCTGCTAAAACTGCTTTCAAAAAATTACTAACAACTGCTTCGGCTATATCGCTAATTGCCGGTTTGGGCAGTAGCGCTCATGCTACTGATCGCACCCTTGTTGGTGATGCGATCATTACGCGCGATAGTGGTGCTTCCGGCTCGGCAATCAATATTGATGGGATTACTGCATGGACGCCGTATGATCATGTGATATTCCCAGGTGCTCTTGTTCTAACAACTGGTTCTGCAGGTAATGTTAATATTGGTAATGCTTATCTAGGTGATGGTGTTGCGAACGGTTGGATTACAGTAGCTGGACATCAAACAAATATCAATAATATCTATGGTTCTAAGACCTCCACTGGTTTTATCGATGTTACTCTTGCTAATAAATCTGTCTTAGTAATTGGAGATGATAATCTCTCTAAGCTGGGAACTATAAATGGCAATGCTTCTGGTTACGGTACGGCGATGTTTGAGTCAAAAATTACAGAAGGCCATGTTGGCGAGATTGGTACAAGTAACCCTATTCATACCTTATCCTTCGCTGCAGAGTCAGTCTTAAAGAATGCAGTTTCATCTAGTAATATTAATGTAGAAGGTAATACTACTTTTCTAAATAATGTAAATACAGATAGGCTTATTTTTGTAAATGGTAGTACAATCTCAACAGGTGACAAATCTCTTAATGTTAAGAGTCAAATTTATTTCCGTGAGGGAAGCGTGCTTACGGTCAATAAAGGTGGTTTAACTGGCGGTGCTCAGGTCGCTGCTGATGCTAATTGCGGTACCGTTACTTTTAATGCGAAAGTAAACAAAGGCGATGTAGGAGAAATTGGCACTTATGGGGAAAAGCCGCTTAGTTTATTAGTAATTAGTGATACTGCTGATGATTCGGTCTTTGATTCGACGATGGTTGTAAATGAAATACGCGTGCAAGGTAATAGTACTTTTAATGGTGATGTGACTACTCCAACTCTTCAAGTGGCAACAGGGAAGGCTTTAACCACAGGTGCTGGTGTTCTAACCATGAGCGGTGATACGACTCTGTATGAGGGTGCTACATTAACTGTAGGTGCTGGTGGTATTGCTGGTGGTGGCAAAATCAATGGTGATGCGGAAAGTCATGGTATATTGAAGTTCGATGGACTCGTAGCTGAAGATGGCGTGGGAGCAATTGGTGGTGATGTTAAGCTTTCCGAAGTGGAAATTAATGGCGAAGGAGCTTCAACTTTTAATGAGGCCGTTAGAGCTGATTTATTGACAATTGGGGAAGCATCAGATGGTACAGCTTTAAATGATCTTGCAGAGGCCATATATCTTACTATTAATGGTAATGATACTACGTTTAATAACGTTATAGCAACGCAGCTTACTTTGGCCGATAGTAAGGGGGCTACAACCAGCGGCTCTTTACAAATTAGTAGCGCTATTTTAAGTAACAATAGTGTGCTCAGTATTGCTGGCGAAGGTGGCACCAATGGTGGCGCTATTAATGGGGCCGCGGATGATGGTGATGGTACAGTAACATTTTCTAAGATAGTAACTGCAGATCAGGTCGGAAAAATCGGTAGTAGTAAGACGCTTGGTACCGTAAATATTGAGGGTAAGAATTCCGTCTTCAGCAAGAGCATTGCTGCCAATGCAGTAAATGTAAAAGCTGATACCACATTCAGTGAGCATTTAACGGTCAATGAGCACCTAATTCTAGCTGACAACAAAACTGCAACGACAGGAGGGTTCGGTAAGTTATTTACTCTCAATGGTGATGCAACTTTGGGAGATGGCAGTATATTAACTATCGGTGCTGGCGGCATTGCTGGCGGTGGTAATATCGATGGACCGAGTGATGGTGGTGGGACAATTATTTTTAATAGCGCTGTAGCAGAAGGTGGTGTTGGAGATATCGGGTCGAATTACTATTTAGTTGAAGTAGACATTAATGAGCCATCAACATTTTCTGGTGAAATACATGCAAATAAATTAAACGTGGGGGCGGATGCCGAAACTACTTTTAAAAACAGAGTTGCAAGTTCGGTGCTTAATCTTAGTTCTGATATTACTTTGGGAAGCAATTTTGAATTTAGTATTAAAGAGACAATTACTGGAGGTAAGGCCATTATTGCAGCTAGTGATGATGTCGGGGTAATATCGTTTAATAGTACAGTAAACGCCGATGATGTTGGTACTATTGGCGCTAGTGGAGCGAGGGTTGATACTTTCGGAGTTTATAGTCTCGAAGGGACTTTTACTAAAGCCATTTATGCAAAAAATACAATTATAGGAAAGGTTACAAAAGCCACCCTCAATGGATTCTTAGCTTCGGACTCGCTAACTGTAGAGGATGATGCTGAGATAACGACAAATGCGGCAATTGAAATTGGGAAAATTAATATTGGTAAGGCGACATTTGTTGCTACGGCTGATGTGCAAGGGGATATTTTATTTACTGGGGATGGTAGCTTTAGAACTACTGATACTGGATCCATGGGGGGAGCTTCTATTTCAACCAATACTGCTGGTACTGGAACTATAGAATTTAGTTCTGCAATCGAAGAAGGTAATGTTGGGGTTATTGGTGAGGGAGGAAATTTAAAAGAAGTTATCGTTAAAAATAATGCAACTTTTAATCGGGCATTATCTGTTGATACTTTAACTCTGGGAGAGGATTCTTATACAGTAGTTCAAAGCAATTTGAACGTCGAAACGGTGAATTTTCAAAGCGATGTGACTCTTAAATTGGACAGTGATTCAGATAGTACTATTGGTGCATTCATTACATCTGAACCTCATCAAGGAACTGTAGAATTTTATGAGCTCAAAACTGGGCAAATTGGGCAAATTGGTACATCTAAAAATCCCTTATCTACTATTAAAATCAATAATTCTGGTGATTATGCTTTTACTGGTGAGATATATAGCGATATCTTCAGTGTTGATAGTGCTGATACTGTAATTCATTCTAACTCTAGTGTTAATATCGGTACGCAGCTTCTTTTCCATGGCGATAGTACATTTATTTTTGATAGTACAGATAGCGCAAATATTGCAGATATTGATGCTAGTAGGAATAATATTGGAACTGTTATTTTTAATTCTCAAATATTAGCTCGCAGCGGAGAGCAAGGTGTTGGGACAATTGGGCAAGTTTGTCGCGTCAAAGCTATCTACGTAAATTATCAAGGGGAAAATACTTTTAGCGAGCAAGTAAAGGTTGTAAATCTTACCCTTGGTAAGGGGGCTAATCTAACATCTAATAACAACTTAATTGTTACTGGGGCTCTTGATATTGATAGTGGAAATTGTACAGTGAGCAGCCAATTGACGCTTACTGGAGATGCTAATTTTACTGCAGGTGGTTCTTTAATAATTGGTACAAGTGGTAGCGTTGTGGGTGGGGGAAATATTACTGCCGATCAAGCGGGTAAAGGATCCGTCGTTCTTAATCAATTAGTCAATGAAGGTGATATAGGAGAAATTGGTAAGACCAACGCGATTAAATCTTTAACCATTAATGCTGTTGGTGATAGTACGTTTGGCGAAGCTATTTCGGCTCAAACGATCACATTAGGTGCAACCGGTGCTAATCTTGTCGCTAAAGCTGGCATAAACGCAGGGGCGGCGGTAAATTTTGCTTCTGATGCTACACTTACTATATCCGGAGATTCGTATCTCCCTGTTGTTACCACGGAAACAAGTGGGACGGGTTCAATAATATTTAAAAGTGAAACAAAAGGTCTTAGTGGTGCTGCTGGGGTGGGTAATATTGGTACAAGCGCAAAGCCTCTAAATGAAGTCACTTTCAGGGCAAGGTCGATAGATTCAAGTAGCTCTATCTTGAATGGTGATATATATGCTAATAATATTAATCTAGATAATTTTGGTTTTGCAGTTGAAGTTGATATTAGAAAATCCGTAACAGCAAACATTGTGTTAAAAGACACAAATGGTGATAATGGACATAGAGTTTTGTTGCATAATGGCATATTGAAAGGAAATATTTCTTCTGCCAAGGCATCGAGTGGTGGTGTTAAGCTCTACGGTAATTCTACCATTAATGGTGATATCGGACGAGAAGGTACAGGGGTTAATGATGTAATAATAAAGGCGGGTGCGAATGTTGCAATTAATGGCAATATCTATACAAAACGTTTTCAGAATTATGGTGCTTTAACTTTAACAAGTGATGTAATCACTTCTAGCCAATATTTTGAGAATTATGGTACTGCAACTTTAGCAAGTGATCTAATAATTTTTAGTGATGTTGTCGCTGGTAATAATTCAACTATTAATCTTGCAGGACATAACCTTACTGCTACTAGTTTAGGCTTTCTTAATAGTACCGATAATATGAATCTTAATTTTGGCACTAAAAATATAGGTGTTTTCAATTTAACCAACCCCGTTATTGCTGATGATCAATTATCGGCAAAAAGCACTATTGCCGCTGATTTAAGTGGGGCCGTGCTGCCAAGCGCTGGCACTAGAGTTGATCTAGTCACTCTAAATGCGGAAGATGATGCGCAAGCGGAGTTGATGTATTCGTACCTGCAAGAGCAAATTATGTTAAAAGTGCCTCATAATACTCTTGTAGATCTTAGTCCAGTAATGGTTAGGCAAGATGGTAGAAAATTAACAGCTTATGTCACAACAGCAGCTCCTTCTTATGAGAATCTTATCAAAACTCAATATGGTCAAATAAATAATGAGTTTGTAGGGGGTGTTTGGGGGAGGTTTTTAAGGGCTTATGCCAATGGTTCTTTGGGGGTGATAGAAAAACAATATTTTGCTAATGCTGCCAAGTTAACGGCAGAAGAAAATGCGGCGCTCTTTGTAAAAATATCTATGGTTCCAACAATCTCAGAAATTGCTTTAAGTGATATTAATAGTCATGCCTCAGTAATATTTAATCATAATAGCATGATTGCAGCTGGTGATGAAAATAGCAAAAGAGGGGCTTGGACCAATATATTTGGGGCGCATAAAACTCAAAAAAGAAATAAAAGTAATTCTGGTTTTAAAGCAAATAATGCTGGCATAACCATCGGTAGTGATATAGCCATGAGTGAACATCATACCATAGGTCTTGCCGGCAGTTTCGCTAATAATAATATAAAACTAAAAGATAGCCTCAGTGGCTCAAAAATTAAAGCTAAGAGTTATATTTTATCCTTATATAATATTTACGATATCAATAATTGGGTTATGCAGGGTTCGCTTTCCATTGCCAATACAAAATCTACTACGATAACTGCGGATGTAGCAAAATTTAATTCTATATTTTATGGTGTCAGGGGAACTGTTGGCTATCAAAAGCACTCTGGTAAAAACACTATAACCCCAATGATAGGGTTAGAATATGGCCATTATGGCAAATCTAAAGCCACAGAAGCTAATACTCAGAGAATAATCAAAATCAATGCTTTGGATAAGTTTTCTGCGATTTTGGGGGCTAGTATTGCTCGTAAAGTGGGTAATTTTATCCCGGAGATCCATGCTTTTGCTAATTATGATTTAACGAACAAAGCACAAAAAACTAATGTTAGGTTAGGTTCGGATGCTACCATGAACCTTGCGACTCCAAATGCAAAGCCAGCCCGTTTGACCTATAATTTTGGTACGAGCATTGGTGCTAAGAGTGACAGGTTTGAATATAGTATAGGTTATGACGCATCGCTTACAGAAAACTACGTTTCGCATCAAGGCTCAATTAAGCTTAGGGTGAATTTCTAATAAGTTTTGATAGAGAAATGCCGCTTGAGCGGGGGCTAGCATTATTTATATTGCACCTGGTACGGACTCAATAATTAAGAGTTACCTTGACATTACAATAAAGTTAAAATATTATGCTAATAATTTACTAATTATAATAATCTGCGAGATTAATAAATCCTATGCGTTGCTCTTCTTATTGTACGGCCAGTTCTTACGATATTCCTAATTTAGTCCAAAACCTTATTGAATCAGGCCTTGAGCCAAAATATTTTGATGATGTTATCTATGCTCAAAAAGAATTTAACAATAAAGAGCGTGTGATTGATATTTTCTATTTTCCTTTCGGCTGTATGGTCATTTGGGGTGCAAGCGAAGCTGAAGAAAAGATGATTGTAGAAGATTTAGATATTGGCGTTGAAAAAGAAAAAATAGAAAATGCCTCATCAGATTTGATTTACTTTCGCTATAATGAAGAATCAGAAAAAACTTATATTGATGAAGAAAAAAATGAGATCATTCTACATGAATATTCATCGCTCATTAAACTTTCGATGTCACATGCACTTGCGCAATCTGTGAAGTTAAATATCCTAGAACGCTCTATCAGCGATTTGCTTGATAAAACTACGCCTATTCAAAAAGAACTTGCTGCAACTGGTAGCGTTTCGCTTTCGAAAAAGGAAATTTCGAAGCAAATTGGTATGATGTTCAATGAAAGATATTCGATCAATTTACATAGTGATATTTTGGATGTGCCGGAATTCTTCTGGCGTCGCCCTAGCTATGAGCCTCTATATATAATGGCAGCAGAATTTCAGGATATTCAAGTAAGGCAAAATATCTTGAACCACAGGCTCGATATGGTACATGAATTATATAGCATCCTATCAAACGAGCTTAATTATATCCATTCTACTCGGATGGAGATGATCATTATTATCCTAATTACCATTGAAGTGATTATTGGTCTTAGTAATCATGATTTTTTCTCTAAAATACTAGGTCTCTTTGGGTTCTAAGAATTGAAGGTGGCGGATT
>CAYTBU010000046.1:0-10875 GCA_964436105.1 uncultured Rickettsiaceae bacterium
CCGCGTCGGATTTACATCCTCCTCGTAATGACAACAAAATAAGCCTTGCAGCGATGCGAATTCTATCTAAATTTACTATAATCATTTGTTCCATATCGGATTTGATATCTTGCTATCAATCATCATTTTGTGATCAGCTAATTCTTCATCACTTGGTTTTAAAACAACGATATTAAAATCATCTGTGTTTTTATTATTAGCATTCAAGACATCTTGCGATTGATTATTAAGAGAAAGAGTAAAAGATTCCTGACGGCCACCCATAAGCTCTATATATACTTCTGACAATAATTTAGCATCCAAAAGAGCGCCGTGAAAATTACGCGATGAATTGTCAATTTTAAATCTATTACATAAAGCATCAAGGCTTGCCTTTGCTCCGGGAAATTTCTTCCGAGCCATAGGCAAAGTATCAATCACATTTGCCATATCCAAAGATGGCCTACCAATTAGCGATAATTCATGATTAATAAACTTCATATCAAAAGTAGCATTATGAATTACCAATGGCGTGCCTTCGATAAAGACAAGAAAATCATCAACTATATCTTTAAAGAATGGTTTATCGAATAAAAAATCCGTTGAGATACCATGTATCATATAAGCCGCTTGTGGCACGTCGCGCTCAGGATTTAAGTAAAAATGAAACTTCTCACCGGTTAAGACTTTATTCCTCATTTCAAGCATTCCAATCTCGATGATTCTATGACCAGATTTAGGATCAAGACCAGTAGTTTCAGTATCTAATATTATTTCACGCATTTTATTCTCTCTATCACATCTTCTATCTGATTTTCAAAATCATCCATCGTAACATCACTATTAATAACAAAATCAGCCCTTTCTATTTTAGCAGATTCTGGCATTTGCACATCATTTATCTTATGAAAATCTATATCACTAATACCACGCTGCCCGGCACGCCTCATCCTAGTTATAATATTACAACAAATAAGAATAACATGATCAAATAAATAGCCTAAATCTTTTTCAAATAATAAGGGCACTTCAACAAAGCCTATTTCTTCGGCACTTAAGCTTTGGCTAAAAATTTTAATCTGATCAATCAATTTTGGATGAATAAATGCTTCAAGCGCCTGGCGCCTATCATTTTGTTGATAAATTATCTCTGCTATTTTTTTTCTATCAAAGATTTCAAGCTCAGGGATGATTTTTAAAACCTCGGTTTGAATTTCTTTGCTTTTATATAAATCGCGAATAAATTCATCAGAGCTAAGTATTCTATAGCTTCTAGCTGATAATAGATCAAGCGTCTTACTTTTTCCAGAAGCGATGTTTCCTGTGATTCCTATTACTTTACCCACTTGATAACCCTGTGTATAAGTTGATTTTTTATGTGTATAATTTTGTGCATAATTAGCTTTTTTTATATTTTAACAACTTATCCCGAAATCGCACTATAAATATTCATACACTTATCCACATGTGAATAAAATAAAAATACTTGTGTGGATAAGTGGTATAACTTTATTTTAAAACCTTAAATAATGCCTTACTTACCTTTATAACAATGGCTAAAATAGCTTGTTCATTATTGCTAGCTTTGTTATAGTATTTTGTGAGTAATTTTGTGGAAATTGTTTAATAAACATAAAAGCGCTCCCTACTACATCATTTATTTCTTATATTTAAAAAGATATTATGTTTATGTCAGACCAAAAATTACTTAATGTTTTTCAAGATAAGCCTATAAAATCTCCTCCTATTTGGATAATGCGCCAAGCGGGGCGTTATTTACCGGAATATTTAGAAGTTAGAAAAAACACAGGTAGTTTTCTAGATCTATGCTACAACCCCGAAAAAGCTGCTGAAGTTACTCTGCAACCTCTTAAGAGATTTAAACTTGATGCAGCAATTATCTTTTCCGATATTTTAATAATTCCTCACAGTATGGGGCTTAATGTGTCTTTTGAAAAAGATATGGGACCAAGAGTAGAAATTATTGATAATGAAGCCGATCTACATAAGCTCACAATTGATTCTAGCAATGAAAAGCTTTTAAGGGTCTATGAAGCTCTATCTTTAGTAAAAATGACCTTAGACCCAGCAAAAACTTTAATAGGCTTTGTGGGAGCTCCTTGGACTGTTGCTACTTATATTCTTGAAGGAAAAGGAAAACATGCATTTGAAAAAAGTAAATCAATAGCTTACCTTGAGCCTAAATTTCTTGAAAAACTAATTAATAAGATAACAGAGCAGACTATTTTCCATATTTTAGGTCAAATTAAAGCCGGTGCTGAAGTAATTCAAATTTTTGATTCCTGGGCTGGGGTGCTTGGAGAAGTTAATTTTCGCAAATTTGTTATTAAACCCACAAAACAAATTATCAAAGAAGTAAAAAAAATATATCCAGATGTTCCTATCATTGGATTTCCAAAGGGGTCTGGCATGATGTATGAAGAATATATAGCAAGTACTGGCGTAGATGGTATTGGCTGTGATCATACTGTAACGTTAAAGCAAATGGCGGAATTCGCTAAAAATATTGTAGTACAAGGTAATTTAAATCCTCTTATTTTATTAACCCACCAAACAGTAATTAAAGAAAGAGCAGAATTAATTCTAGATACAATGGCTGGTAAAAGGTTTATATTTAATCTTGGACATGGTATATTACCAGAAACCAAAATTGAAAATGTGGAATTTTTAGTCGATTATGTTAAAAGCTACAGAAAATAAAACTGCCGTTATCTTATTAAACCTTGGCGGGCCAGACGCTTTAAGCAACGTTAAACCATTTTTGTTTAACCTTTTTTATGATAAAGCAATAATTACTTTGCCCAATCCTTTTCGTTGGATGATTGCTAAATTAATCTCATCACGCCGCGAGAAAATAGCGCAAGATATTTATAGTCGCATTGGCGGTTCTTCTCCAATCATAAAAGAAACTGAAAAACAATTAGGGGCTTTAAAAAAGAAGCTAGATTCTAAGATTTATGGCCAGGATATTAAGCTTTTCATCGCGATGCGTCATTGGCATCCAATGTCGGATGAAGTAGCTTTAAAGGTCAAAGAATATAATCCAGATAAGATTATTTTATTGCCTCTTTACCCACAGTTTTCTACGACTACGACCGGCTCATCGGTGACGGACTTAACCGAAGCTTTTAAGAGACATAAAGTAAATGCCGAGCTAAAAAATATCTGTTGTTATTTTGATAATGATGATTTTATATCAGCACATGCTGAGCTGATACTTAAGTCTATTTCTGAGCTTAAAAGTAAAGATTTTCGGCTGTTATTTTCCGCTCATGGCTTACCTAAAAAAACCATTGAATCTGGCGATCCTTATCAATGGCAAATAGAGCAAACTGTAGCTCTAGTGGTTAAAAAATTGAATATTAAAAATCTTGATTATAGAATTACTTATCAAAGTAGGGTTGGGCCTCTTGAATGGATTGGACCAAATACCGAAGAGGAAATAAAGGATACTTGCCTTGAACAAAAGGCTCTAGTAATTGCCCCTATTGCTTTTGTTTCTGAGCATGTTGAAACTTTGGTTGAGCTTGATATTGAATATGCTTTGGTAGCAAAAGAACATAAGATTGAGTATATTAGAGTTCCTACTCTTGGGGTTAATGAAAAATTTATTGATGCTTTGGCAGATTTAGTTATAACAGAAATAGTAGGTGAAGTTGTTGTAAAAAAATGCCCAGAAGAATTTTGTAAGTGTATTAGGGAACGACTTTCTCAGTCGTCATTGCGAGGAGCGTAAAGCTCCGCGGCAATCCAGTTTATATATTATATTTGCTGGATAGCGACGCTTACGCTCGCTATGACGCCATCGATACCTAATTTACTATCAACCGTAATAAAAAGAAAAAATTATGGCAAATTATTATGAATGGATTAAGGCGCTGCATGTGATAGCTGTCATTTCGTGGATGGCGGGGATGTTTTATTTGCCGCGTTTGTATGTTTATCATACAGGAGCAAAAAAGGATTCAGAAATGGATAAAACCTTCAAAGTGATGGAAAGAAAATTACTGCGCTTTATTATGAATCCCGCAATGATCGTAACCTTAATAACTGGTCTTCTTAATGCAAAAATCTATGGTTTTGTTGCTTTAGGCATGTGGTTTCATATCAAAATGACAGCAGTGATTATTTTAGTAATTTTTCATGGATTTTTAGCGCGCCAGAGAAAGGTTTTTGAGCGTGGAGAAAACCAATATTCTGAGAAATTTTACCGAATTATAAACGAAGTGCCAACCATTTGTATGCTCATTGCGGTGGTTATGGTTATTGTGAAGCCTTTTGAGTAATACCATAAATATGTATTCTAGTAACTGGATGGCCACGTCGGCCCTTTGACCTCCTCGCCATGACGATATCTATGCGGGCAAGGTCGGATCAAGCCCGGGATGACTTTTGAACTAATTACAACAATCTATTGCACCGCTATGTTACTTTGCTCCTTCCCTAAAACCGGTACAACATTTACTAATTGATGAGCATCCTTGGTTAGAGCGATTTTTAGCACTTCTTCTGCGAAACTTACAGGAATGATCTCCAAAGGTCCTTTTACGCTCTCTGGGATGTCTTTCAGGTCTTTTAGATTATCTTTTGGAATGATTACTGTTTTAATTCCAGCGCGCGTTGCTGCGAGTAACTTTTCTTTTAGGCCACCAATTGGTAGTACATGCCCTCTTAAAGTGATCTCACCAGTCATTGCTACGCTTCTTTTGACTGGAATACCGGTCATTAAGGAAACAATTGTAGTAAAAATTGCAATACCGGCTGACGGTCCATCTTTTGGAGTAGCGCCTTCTGGCACATGAAGATGGATGTCAGTTGTTTTGAATAGATCTTCCTTTACGCCGAAATCTTTCATGCGCGATAAGAAATAACTAAATGCCGCTTGCGTTGATTCTTTCATCACTTCACCGAGCTTACCGGTTGAGCGTATATCACCTTTACCAGGGATTGTAACCGCCTCTATGGTTAAGAGTTCGCCGCCCACTTCAGTATAAGCAAGTCCTGTAGTAGCGCCAACTTGATCTGCTGCTTCCATTAAACCAAAATCATATTTTTTTACTCCAAGATAACTTTCTAAATCATCAGGAGTAATAGTAATATTAGTGATGGTTTTATCAGTTAAAATCTTGCGTAATGCTTTACGTGCAAGAGCCCCAATTTCACGCTCTAAATTACGTACGCCAGATTCCTTGGTGTAATATCTAATAAGGTCAAGCAAAGCATCGTCATTAATATCAAATTCATCTGCTTTTAAACCATGTTCTTTCATTTGTTTTGGAATCAAATAGCGCCTTGAAATTTGCATTTTTTCATCTTCAACATAGCCAGAAACACGGATGATTTCCATACGGTCAAGTAAAGGGCGTGGCAGGTTTAAGCTATTTGCTGTTGCAACGAACATTACATCTGAAATGTCATATTCCACTTCTAAATAATGATCTGTAAAAGCTTTGTTTTGCTCAGGATCTAGAGCCTCTAATAAAGCCGATGCAGGATCACCACGGAAGTCTGAGCTCATCTTATCGATCTCGTCTAGCAGAATCACTGGATTATCAGTTTTGGTCCTTTTTATAAGATTGATAATCTTGCCAGGCATCGCGCCTAAATATGTTTTACGATGACCGCGAATCTCAGCTTCATCACGCACGCCGCCAAGTGCAAATTTTGCATATTTCCTGCCAGTAGCATCAGCGATTGATTTGACTAAAGAAGTCTTACCAACACCAGGAGGGCCAACGAAACAAAGGATGGGTCCTTTTAATTTTTTTGCTCTTTGCAAAATGGCTAAATAATCAAGAGTACGTTCTTTTATTTTCTCTAAGCCATAATGATCGCGGTCAAGAATTTCTTCGGCTTTAGATACATCAATCTTAGCGCTACTTTTCTTACCCCACGGCATATTCAGCAAAGTTTCAAGATAATTTCTTACCACCGAGGCTTCGCCAGACATCGGGCCCATAGCGCGCAGTTTTTTCAGTTCGCTTAAAGCTTTTTCCTTTGCTTCGCTTGAGAGCTTAGTTGCTTTAATTTTCTTTTCAAAATCAACGATGTCAGTTTTATCATCCCCTGGATTTAGCTCCTGTTGAATGACTTTCATTTGTTCGTTTAAAAAATATTCGCGTTGATTTTTATCGATCCGTTTTTTGACCTTAGTTTGTAGATCAACTTCGGTATTTACCAGAGAGATTTCTGCTTTAATTAGCTCAATCAAATCCTCTGTTCTGTCTTTAATACTCAGCTGTTCAAGCAAAAGCTGTTTATCAGCAATTGGTGAGGTCATATGAGATGCTATTAAATTCACAGCAAAGCTTGGGTTTGGTTGCGATTCTATGGTTTGTAGAACTTCTGGATTGATCTTTTTATTGACCTTAATATATTCATCAAATATTTTTTTTGCTTCAATGATTAGGGTGTCTAAGAGATCTAAATTTTCAATCACACCATCAGGTTCAATCATATATTCAGCGGAGAAAAACCCACCTGTTTCAATCATTGATAAAATCTTCACGCGGTGCTCTGCCTCTACAATAATTTTGAGTGATCCATCGGGTAATTTTATCGTTTGAATAATCTTAGCAAGCACACCAACTTTATGTAGATCGTTAATCTTTGGATCTTCTACTCCTCCATCTTTCTGCGTTAGGAAAATTGCATGCCCACCATCAGTTGCGCCAAATTTAAGCATTGATAATGCCCTTAGAGATTTCGGCCTTCCAATGAATAGAGGTGCAATAATTCCAGGAAATAAAACCATGTCTTTTAAAGGTAGGACAGGTAGCAGGCTAAGATGATTCATTACATTTACCAAATTTTGATTCACATAGGTTATATAATCCACTATCTTATAAATTCAATAGAATCTCAACTAAATAGGTAAAAAGGTCTATAGAAATGCAGGAATTATCAGAAGTAACCGCGGCATATAATAGAATTAAGTCATATTTGCATCAGACGCCAATCTTATGCTCCGAGACTTTGAATGAAATGCTTGGGCATAAAATCTATTTTAAAGTTGAGTCCTTACAGAAAACTGGTGCTTTTAAAGTGCGTGGTTCTTTGAATCATTTATTGAAACTGCAAGAAGAAAATAAATTGCCAGAAAAAGTGGTTGCCTATAGCACCGGTAATCATGGTATTGGCCTTGCATGGGCCGCGCGTAAACTTGGAATTCATGCTAGGATCTATTTGCCAGAAAATACCGCCGCGGTGAAGCAACAAGCAGCCAAATATTATGGCGCTGAGGTGATCTATACCAAAACAAGAAGTGAAGCAGAGATCCTATCAAAACAAGATGGCGAGAATGGTTTTTATTATATGCATCCATCCGATAGCGATGCCACCATTGCAGGCGCTAGCACATTATGCTACGAGGCTCTAACGCAGCTAGGCTTTAAGCCAGATGCTATTTTCGCTTCTTGCGGCGGTGGGGGTTTGCTTTCAGGATCATACCTTGCAAAGGAATTACTCTATCCGGGAAGTCTACTTTTTGGCACCGAGCCAGAAACGGCAAATGATGCTTATCAATCGCTAAAGCAACGTAAGATTTTTCGTTTTGATGATTCGCCAGCAACTATTGCCGATGGACTTCGTACCCTTGGCATTTCAGAGCGAACATTTAAATATTTGCAGAAATTAGATGGCATGTATTTAGGGTCAGAAGAAGAAATTTATTACTGGACCGCATGGCTCATTCATTTGCTTAAAATAGCTTGTGAACCCTCATGCGCTCTTAATATGGTCGGGGTGGTTGATTGGGCGTCAAAGCAAAGCTCTGAGCAGAAAATTTTGGTATTAATCTCTGGCGGGAATATTGATCCTTATCTCTATCGCCAAATCTGGAAAGAGGATTATTTACTCAAAACACCTGGGTGACCCAGATAAACTCGTCATCATGAGGAGGATGCTAATCTAGCATAATGATCCAGTTAATTATTCATTTTTTCTGGATAGCGACGGGGCTTAAAGGCCCCTCGCTATGACGCGTTTTGCTTACTTCGTCACCTGCGAGGCGCGTATTCGCGCCGTAATGACCCAGTTTATAGAATGCATTATTATTTCGCTATGTGCTCGCAGGGTCAATTCGTGCTAGAGGGTCTAGGGTAAATGTGTTTTGAAATAAAATTGTTGAATCTTGTAATTGATTAAGTTATGATAATAATTTAGTCAATTATAAACTCAAGGTTTATTTATGCCGTTTAATCTTACCCCAGACTCCATTATTTTTAGCCTCTTTCTCATTGCGAATCTAACGCTTGGCCTCTTCTCTAGCCGCGGAATTACAACCATTAAAGAATATGCTGTGGGTGATAGAAAATTCACCACAGCTGTTATTGTCTCTACCATTGTCGCCACATGGATCGGCGGTCATGATTTTGTTGATAATGTAACGGAAGTTCATGCTCAAGGTTTGAGTTATATATGGTCCGTTGTCCTTGGAGATTGGATGTGCATAGCATTCGTGGGGCTTTTTTTCTCGGTACGTATGGGGGAGTTTTTAGGTAAGTTATCGATAGCTGAAGCTATGGGGGATATGTTCGGTAAAAAAGTTAGGATAGTTACTGCGCTTTGTGGTTTTATTGGCGTTGCAGGAATGCTTGCTGTACAATTTAATGTTGCTGGCAAGATATCTCACTATGCTTTTGGTATTTCACAATTTCAAGGCATTGTCCTCGCCGCAACAATTGTGACTTTATATTCGGCTCTTGGGGGGATTAAAGCTGTTGCCTTTACTGACGTCATACAACTTATTACCTTCAGCATTACGATGCCATTAATAGTATATTTCTTACTACATCATACAGGTGAACATTCCAATATTGTTTCTACTTTAAGCAATAATCCATTATATGATTATAAAATGGTTTTTGATTTTACAAGATCAGAATCATTAGAGGTGCTATTTTTATTCATCTTCTTTGGCATACCAGGATTTAGTCCGGCAATTTTTCAACGCGTCGCTATTGCAAAAGATACTCTTCAGATTCGTGAAGCATTTGTTACAGCTGGAACCATATGTGCTATAATTGTTTCTATGCTATGTTGGATTGGGATTATTATTTCAGTCAACGCTCCTCATTTAGCTTCCAACGATATAGTACAATATTTACTTGACCAAGCTTCTATTATACCAGGCTTTAAAGGTCTTATTTTGGCGGGTATTATGGCCATGGTGATGTCTACAGTGGATTCTTATATTAACTCTTCTTCTGTTCTGATCGTGCATGATTTTTGTAAATCTTTAAATATTAGGCTGTTTAAAGATGAGTTGCTTTCTACAAGATTAGTTGCTGTGTTTGTTGGGATATTATCCGTATTAATCGCAATGAGAGAAGGCAATTGGATCGAAATTATCACTTTTGCTTTTTCATTTTATATGCCACTAGTGACTGTTCCATTTATTATGGCAACATTAGGCTTTAGAAGTAGTGGCAAATCTGTATTGCTTGGTATGGCAGGGGGTGCAATTGCAGTGATGTGTGGTCATTATTTCGAACTAAAGGTTAACCCTATCCCCCCAGCGATGTTTGTGAATTTAATAGTTTTATTTGCTAGTCATTATCTTCTGAAGCAACCTGGTGGTTGGGTTGGCATTAAGGACAGAAGACCACTGGAAGAACTAGCACGCAGAAGAGAGCTTGCAAGAGCAAAGCTTTGGAAAGATATGCGTGAATTTACCATCGGTAAATTATTGCAACGCAACTGTCCATCTGGTGACGGATTGATTGCTATTACTGGCTTTTTCTTGATGATATCAGTGTTTAGCTCTGTGCATCATTTAAATGATAATTTATATAACTTCCATCATGATTTCTTTGATATTGTATATCCAATGACCCTTGCTTCATCGGCGGTTTTAATTGGATATCCTCTGTGGTTGCAGCCATGGAAAGATAGTAATGCTTTTCCTTATATCTGGAATTTCATTATGTTTTTCGTGCTGATTGTATTTAGCTTTTTGATGGTGTTAATGAGTGATTTTTCTGAGATTCAGTTGATGGCTTTCATGGTCAATTTATTGGTGATTTCAGCTTTAATACGTTGGAAATGGGCTTTCGTTAATATAGCAGTTGGTTGTAGCCTAGCATGGTTTATAAATAAGCATTATATTGCTGTATATAATCTACCCATTGACCATTCATCAACGCAATTTAGCACTATATATCTATTGCTATTAGTTAGCTCTGCATTGGTTTTATTCCTAAAACCAAAGGAAGGAAGATATGTGCTAGCGGAAGATAAGATCGAGCATTTAAGCGATCGTATTACATTCCAAAACGAAGAGATTAGTAAGCTTGTTGATTTAAAACATGAGTTCCTCCGTAACCTTGAGCATGAGACTAGAACTCCCATTACTGGCATAACAAGCCTTGGTCAGGTTTTAAGTGATAATTATGATAAATTCGACGAAGCACAACGCAGGTCAATCATTGATGATATCGCTAGAAGCGGCGAGAGGCTCAATAGTCTTGCAAGTAATTTGATTGATTTATCGAAGCTTT
This sequence comes from uncultured Rickettsiaceae bacterium, assembly GCA_964436105.1. GTDB lineage: Bacteria > Pseudomonadota > Alphaproteobacteria > Rickettsiales > Rickettsiaceae > JAGOJE01. Next base: position 10,500 of record CAYTBU010000046.1, read on the forward strand.
CTACCTTGAAATATAAATTCGATATGGCTTTGGTAGACTTAAGCGCTTTGGCCAAAGAGCGCATCGAAGAATGCCAGAGACTATATATAACTGAAAAGAATGATAAGACGAAGTTTGTACTTGTCATTCAAGATGAGGTTATGGCCGTATGCGACCCTTATTACATTGGTAAAACAATTGATAATATCATCATTAATGCGATGCAATATTGTAAGAATGGCGAGATAGTGATTACTGTAGAAGCTGATGGTGCTAGAGCCTTGTTCTCAGTATCTGATGATGGCATTGGCATACCAGATAAAGAATTGCCAGATATTTTTGGTGCTTTTACGGTAAGCTCCCGCACTCGTACTCCAGCTGGTGGCAGAGGCCTTGG
>CAYTBU010000047.1:0-10762 GCA_964436105.1 uncultured Rickettsiaceae bacterium
AAGTATTATCAATACCTCCAGTAATATTTACACCATCATTTAATGTGATTTTACCGCTCACCTTACTCACAGGTATCGTACCGGTATAATCAGAGCCAAGAGTCATGGATCCGCCGCCGTAAGTAAAGTCACCAACAAGCACATCGTTAAAGTCAGCACCGGAAGCAAGAGTAACGCCAGTGATATCTCTATCTTTACTCATATCATCACCTCATAATCAAATTTATACTAGAACCTTTCTAAAACCTTATCCGCGAGTCCAGCCAAACCTTCCACCGAAGAAGCGCCGGCTTGGGCTAGGGTTTTGCTTCCTCCACCACCAGTACCACCAAGTAGAGATGAAATATAACTAGCAAGATCAGAAGCCGCCACTCTCTCAGCCGCGCTTTTGCCAGCAGCAACCACAATGGCTATCTTACCATCATTATTACTAAGCAATACAACAAATAAATCTTCGTCTTTTTTAGCGCTATCTTCTGCCGCAGAACGCATCGCTTTAATATCAAAATTTGACAAAGCTCTATAAATCAATTTATTTTGCCCTTTGATAATTGCTTCTTTTTTAATCTGATCGCTCGAGAAACTAATCTGACTGATTTTCAAATCCATCAGTTCCTTTTCAAGATCTTTCTTCGATTGTAACAAAGCGCCAATTTTTAGTAAAGCTTCTGATTTAGGCGCTTTAATTTGACTCGTCAGCTCATTAATTAGATCTTCATTTTCACGCGCAGTTAAAATAGCTGCTTTGCCGCATACGGCCTCGATTCTACGCACTCCAGCGGCGATTGCCGATTCCGATATAATTTTGAAACAGCCAATATCACCGGTACGGCTAACATGGGTGCCACCACATAATTCGATTGAATAAGGACTCTCATTGCTAATCCCCGCCCCCAAAGATACAACGCGCACTTCAGAATCATATTTCTCGCCGAATAAGGCCATAGCACCAGAATTCATTGCCTCTTCCGCCCCCATAAGCACAGTACGCACCGAAGAATTATGAGTGATGATATTATTGACCCTATCCTCAATTAATCTAATCTCTTCTTTTGATAAAGCTTTTGGCTGGCTGATGTCAAAACGCAAACGATCATGCGACACTAATGACCCTTTTTGAGTCACGTGCCCACCCAAAACCTCACGAAGCACGGCGTGTAGAATATGAGTTGCTGAATGATGAGCTTTAAGATCTCTGCGATATTCTTCATCAATCACAAGTGCCACTACATCGCCAATTTTTGGCTGGCCCTTCTCTATTTCGCAAATATGCGCAATTATACCCAAAAATTTCTTGGTATCTATGACCTTGGCAGTAAAATCAGCGTGGGTAATCGTCCCAACATCTCCCATCTGACCACCAGATTCGCCATAGAATGGCGTCTGATTAGTAACAATAATGATATGATCATCTTTTTTTTCTAGAGCGATAATTTGAGCTTCCGCCTGATTTAATGAATAGCCCAAAAATTCTGTTGAACCAAATTTGTTTTTTAATTCAAACCATACTTTATCTGACGCCGCATCACCGGATCCCGACCAAGCACTACGCGCACGTGTTTTTTGCTCTTCCATCTTAGCGTTAAAACCTTGATGATCGACCGCAATATTTTTACTTTTTAAAATATCTTCCGTTAAATCAAGCGGAAAACCATAAGTATCATATAATTTAAAAGCAACATCACCAGGAATAGAACCACCAGCAGAAATCGTACTAGATTCATCCTGCAAAAGCTTTAGCCCACGATCTAAAGTGACTTTAAATCTCTCCTCTTCTTGTTTTAAAATATCAGAAACAAAAGTCTCTGCTCTCTTAAGTTCAGGATAGGCTCCCCCCATTAAATCAACCAATTTAGGAAATAATCTATACATTAAAGGATCGCGAGCACCTAATTGATGAGCGTGACGCATCGCGCGACGCATAATACGCCTTAAAACGTAGCCCCTACCTTCATTTGAAGGCATCACACCATCTGCGATCAAGAAAGCTGATGAACGTAAATGATCAGCAATAATACGATGAGAGAACAAAGCATCACCTTCAGCTTTACGGCCGGTCAAATCCGCAGATACAGAAATTAAATCACGGAATAAATCGATATCATAATTATCATGTACATTTTGCAATATTGCCGTAACTCGCTCTAAACCCATGCCAGTATCGATGGATTTCTTTGGCAATTCAATGCGAGTATCTTTATCGATTTGCTCGAATTGCATGAACACCATATTCCAGATTTCAATAAATCGGTCACCATCTTGCTCCGGCGTTCCTGGAAGACCACCAGGAATATGCCCCCCATGATCGTAGAATATTTCAGAGCATGGACCGCATGGGCCAGTATCACCCATCGACCAAAAATTATCATTAGTATCAATCCTGATGATACGATCATCAGAGAAACCTGCTATTTTTTTCCAATAGCTAGCAGCTTCATCATCAGTATGATAAACTGTGGCATATAATTTATTTTTATCTAAGCCAAATTCTTTAGTCAGTAAATTCCAAGCAAAATAAATTGCTTCTTCTTTAAAGTAATCACCAAAAGAAAAATTACCTAACATTTCAAAGAAAGTGTGATGACGAGCGGTATAGCCAACGTTATCTAAATCATTATGTTTACCACCGGCGCGCACTGATTTTTGACTAGAAGTGGCTTTGGTATAAGGGCGATCCTCAAGGCCAGTAAAAACATTTTTAAACTGAACCATCCCAGAATTCACGAACATTAACGTAGGGTCATTATGAGGAATCAAAGAACTAGCTTGCACCTTCGTATGGCCATTGTCGGCGAAATATCCTAAAAATTTATCCCGGATTTGATTTGTTGTGTAATTACTCATTTTTAGACTCTTATATGATAATTTTACTGAAAGTTTTAATCGTCACCCGAGAGGAGATCATCAGCAGGGCTAAGCAATCCAGTGAACTTACAGCTCCTCGCAATGACGGCGTTAGGAAGTAATCCTAACCCACCACTATATTTACGATCTTACCTGGCACAACTATAATCTTTCTGATTTCTTTACCTTCAATATGTTTCAGTACTGGCTCAAGGTGAAGTGCTACATTTTTAATCTCATCTTCAGAAGCCGAAGCCGAAAATTCATAGGTGCTACGCAATTTACCATTAACCTGAATTGCCAAAGTAACATTATTTGCGACTAAATAAGCTTCGTCATAATCTGGCCATTTTTGCTCTACCAATATAGGACTTCCGCCCATCTGCTGCCACATTTCTTCAGTAACATGTGGAATGAATGGATTTAAAAGCCTTAAAACAATTTCAAAACCAGATCTCACTAAACTTTGTTCAGACGTAGACGATAGACTATTGGCCAGCTCTCTAATGCGAGCAATGGCTTTATTCAAACGGAACTTTTGAATATCTTCAGTCACATGCTTAATGGTAAAATGAATTTGCTTTAAAAGCTCATGACCAGCAAAATCTTCATCTTTAGCAACAGCAACATTTTTCAATGATTCTGCCATAGCAAAAAGTCTAGTAATGAATTTATAGCAACCCTCAATACCATTTTCTGACCATTCTAAATCCTTCTCCGGTGGACTGTCAGAAAGAGCAAACATACGAGCAGTATCAGCGCCGAAGTTAGCGATCATAGATTCAAGATCGACCACATTATTCTTTGATTTACTCATTTTCTCGATCTTACCTTCGATCACTTTGATGCCCTGTTTTTTCATTTCAGCAGCTTCTTTAGGATAGAGCCATTTACCAGCCTCATCCTTGTAAGTTGCATGCAGAACCATACCTTGAGTCAATAAATTCTTAAATGGTTCACGCACATTTAAATGACCAAAATCATTCATCGCTTTAGTAAAAAACCGGGCATAAAGCAAATGCATCACCGCATGCTCAATACCACCAATATATTGGTCGACTGGAAGCCAATAATCCGTAGCCGCTCTATCGGTCATATTTTGCGCATTAGGGGCACAATATCTAGTAAAATACCAAGATGATTCAAAGAAGGTATCAAAAGTATCAGTCTCTCTCGTTGCGTCTTTAGCGCATCCAGGACATTTCACTTTCTTCCAACTTGGGTGATTATCTAATGGATTACCGTGCCCAGTAAAAGTAATATCTTTAGGAAGCTCAACAGGCAATTGATCTTCTGGTACAGGCAAGACTCCACAATCATCACAATATATGATTGGTATCGGGCAACCCCAGAAACGTTGACGAGATATTCCCCAATCGCGCAGGCGATAATTTGTTGTAGCCTGACCACATCCTTGCTCTTCAAGTTTAGCAATTGATGCTTTTTTTGCAGCATCTCTATCCATTCCATCTAAAAAGCCTGAATTTACCATGAATCCTGGGCCAGTATAAGCAGCTTTCGTAATATCAATTTCGACATCATTACTTGCCACAACCTGGGTAATATCTAACCCTATTTTTAATGCCAATTCATGATCTCTCTCATCATGCCCTGGGCAACCGTAAACCGCGCCAGTACCATATTCCATTAGAACAAAGTTAGCGATAATAACAGGAAGTTCAATCGATGAATCAAAAGGATGTGCGACCTTAATACCGGTATATACCCCGTCTTTCTCTGCTTTTTCCACTTCAGCAGAAGAAACACTCATATGAGAACATTGATCGATAAAAGCAGTAATTTCAGGAGTCTTAACTATCTCATCTACTAAAGGATGATTATAGCTGACCGCAACAAAACTCGCACCATATAAAGTATCCGGACAAGTAGTAAAAATCTTAATCCCAGAATGATTTGCTGTAGGGTCTTTAAGCTTAAAATTAATATATGCGCCAATGGATTTACCAATACATTTTTCTTGCATAGACCTAACGCTCTCTGGCCAACCTTCAAGGTTGCTAATTTCAGCCAGCAATTCTTCGGTGTAATTAGTAATCTTAAGAAACCATTGCTTTAAAGTCTTACGCTCAACTAAGGCGCCACTTCTCCATCCACGGCCATCAATCACTTGCTCATTTGCTAGCACAGTTTGATCTACCGGATCCCAAGATACTATTGATTCTTTCTGATATGCCAAACCTTTAGCTAATAATTCTAAGAAAAATTTTTGTTCGTGCTTATAATAATCAGGATCGCAAGTAGCAATCTCTTTAGACCAATCATAAGATAAACCGACAGACTTAAGCTGATCACGCATTACGCTAATATTGGCATAAGTCCAAGTTGCTGGATGAGTATTATTTGCTATAGCGGCATTTTCAGCAGGAAGTCCAAATGCGTCCCATCCCATAGGATGAAGGACATTATAACCTTGAGCTTTAAAAAAACGCGCTATCACATCACCAATCGCATAATTACGTAAATGACCAACGTGAATCTTACCCGAAGGATAAGGCAACATCTCAAGAACATAATATTTAGGCTTACCAGCTAATACATCAGCGCTAAATGATTTTTTTTCTTGCCAAATGTTTTGCCACTTCTTTTCAATATCCGCTATTTTCATATAAGCACTTATTTCGCGTCATTAATATATAACTCTTTAGCACGACGCAAAATTTTTGTTTCAGTAGATATTTTTTTTATAGCATGATCTAAATCATCGTCTAACCAACGACCGCCTTTTAAAACTTTTTGTTGAATTTTAACTTCAATAGATTCTGGCGCAATAATATTATCAGTAATATTCACCATAACTTTCATAGTATGATTTGGATGAGCTTTATCACTATACCAATCGGTAGAAAGCACTCCAGTCTTATTATCAGAAATCACAAGAGGAGCCATATCCAAACTTTCTAAAGATGCTTGCCACAAAAATTTATTCACCTTACTATCGGCAGTCTTTGTTGTTTCATTACGTACTTTACCTGGACGAAATACCCACCCCTCGCCACCTACAATCGAGCCCATTTCATCAGACCTTCTTTCTTCCCTTGTTTTAGGATAGCCATCATCTTCAGCAACAGCTGAGAGAGCATAACATGAAGCCAGAATAAATAATATTTTATTATATTTCATTTTTTATAACCTTATCTAATTATCAATCTAAAGACCAATCATTTTCTAATTTCACTGGTGCAGTATTACTATTTAGATTAGCTTGATTCAATAATTTATCAAGATCTGATTGACTACAAATACCAAGTAGCACTGGATCTCTTGGACGAATATTTTTCATATTCCAATGACCACGAGTTCTAATAGTTTCAATAGTTGTCTTAGTCGTACCAATCAATTTAGTAATCTGAGCATCTTGTATATTAGGGCAATTTTTTAACAGCCAATAAATCGCATCTGGTTTATCCTGCCTACGAGCTACAGGAGTATATTTAGCACCTTTTTTCTTCTTACTAAAGACCACAGAATCAAGTACACTTACAGAGAGATGTAAAGATATTTTAGGATCGCTAGCTGCGCGATCTAATTCTTCTTTTGAAAGCTGACCTGCAATTATAGGATTAACACCCGCGATACCTTGGGCAACTTCGCCATCAGCAATCCCTTTGACTTCAAGCTCATGCATCCCGCAAAAATCAGCAATCTGTTTGAACGTTAGCGCGGTATTCTCGACCAACCACACTGCGGTTGCTTTAGGCATAATAGGAATTTTTCGATTTTGAGTCATCTTAAGGCTTCTTTGAAATGTTATAAAATATATCGCAGGATAGACATTTTTTCTTTAAAAGTCAACACTAGTTAGCGCTAGAAGATACGTGATACAGCAACTCTTGCAAACTATCTTTATACAATGGATTTCCAGGGATTTGATCTAATACATCAGCAGCTTCCTTCACAAGCTGAGCAACATAGTCCATAATTTGAATTTTAATATCATGTCTAGAAAGTAAAAGTAACATTTTCTCGAACTGCGCTTCGTGACGTGTATCCAAAAAGAAAATCCTCTCCAAACAAGCTTGCTCAGAGGCGCTGAGCAAGTTATGCAGCAAAATCACAGGCAAAGTTACTTTACCTTCATAAAAATCATCACCAATATTCTTACCTAAATCACTTGATCTCCCCAAATAATCAAGAGCATCATCTATAATCTGGAATATTACACCCAATCTCACCCCAAACTCACCCAGCTTCTGACTAATCCCTCTATCATTACTAGAAATAATGCCACCAACTTCACAGGCAGCGCTAAATAATTCAGAGGTTTTAGATCGAATGATTTGCTCATATTCATCCATAGAAAGCATACGCTTTTCACTCAGACGCGCAAGCTGAACCACCTCTCCTTCTGCGATGCGTACACTGGCTGAACTAAGGCGACTTAAAGCTTCAAGTGAACCTGCATCTACCATCATTTTAAAAGATTGAGAAAAAAGAAAATCACCGACTAAAATGCTGGTTTTATTACCCCACACTACATTAGCTGATTTTTGAAAGCGACGCATATTACTATTATCAACGACATCATCATGAAGTAGAGTTGCCGCATGTATAAACTCTACCGCTGCCGCGAGTTTAATATGAGCGCCGCCATTATAACCGCATAAACCTGCACATAAAAGTGTTAAAGATGGTCTGATTCTTTTTCCACCTGAATTAAGCAAATATTTGGCTACAACCTCAACAAGCTCTTCTTTAGAATGCAAATGCGATAAAATGCATTCATTAACTTGAAGCATTTCGCTTTCTATAATCTTATAATAATTTTTCATCGCCTAATTCGCGCTTTTTGCACCAGCAACCTCTTGCAATTTTTTCATAATATCTTTATTAGCAGTCAATTCTGGAATTAATGAAGGAATTTTACCAAAAAATGCCGGGTCTGTTTTTACCAATTTTAAAGCCTCAGTATATAAAAATCTCTTATATAAATCCGAGACTTCTACCATACTATATGCCCCTATTTTGAATCCATCTAATCCAGCATCACCTGAATAACTCACAAACACCTCTGAACTTTGTGACTCAGGATGATTAGACACATATCTTAACAATTCTGATGTAACGACCTTTTCTATATTCATTCTTTGAGCATTCACAGTCTCTGGAGAGACCTGTTGCATATATTTTGCAAAATAATCAAACATATTATCATAATTACTAATAGATAATACTCCTGCCGTGGTCCAAGCTAAGTGATTATCTATATGAGTTCGATTACTTAACTTAACGCCAGTGTTATCAATTGATAAATTAAATGACCTAACGTCTAAATCCATCACATGATTTTCTGCTTTTAATAACACATCAATATCTATTACCATATTATCAGCAGCAACTTTTGGTAAATAATATTTTGTAGGATTGCGAGTAATATTTTGCAAAGAATCTGAGAGTATCTTTGGAACACCAGCGTTAGCAACAGAAGATGATATGAGTAAAATTTGATCATTTATATAATCAAAAAAACCTTCTTTTAACTTACTGTTATCTTTAAAAACTATATTCATAGAACCATCAGAACCGATAAAGTTACTTTTTATATATAAGTTAAAATTATCCTGCGAGGCTATAGTACTACTGCCATCTCCATCCACTTTAAGCTCTAAATTACTCATTGAATTTAAGAATGGAAAAGAGGCGTCAGCTGATATTTTGATATCCATATTTGTTTGAGGTATCAAACCATAAACAATACTTATAGGCATCATCATTTTATTTTCCGCCATATGATTCACAGTTATTTTAGACTCAATATGATAATGATTAATTGCACTAGATTGTTTCAACTCTTCCTTGGACTTATAATACTGGCCATTCTGAATATTAACCTTAGCATCATATTCTGCTTCAATTAGCAGAGATGAATCGACCGAAGCATAAACCTTTATCTTAGAGTTATTTTCGGTCCTGCGAACAAAATTAATCAGCTCAAACAACTTATGCTTATCCATCATTATGCGAAAGGTAGAGATAGACAAAGGAAAGCTGATAAAATTATTAACATTCGACTCAACTAATAAAGCGGGCTGGGCTTGATTATATTTATCTTGAACTAAGGAAGAACCTTGATAGATAATATTAAAACCTTGATGCAACAAATTATACTCAAGCGACACTGGATTTTGATGCGTAATAGTATAATCTGGCGTATCTTCTACCAAAGAAGTAATATTAAAGCCAAATCTAAATGGAAAACCATATTTAGTAGCTGAGCCCATAGCAATAGTATAATTACCAGCCTGATTCTTAAAAACCTTATCATTTAGAATTTGCGCCATAGCATTTGTTAAAAAGAACCACAATGCTACATAAAGCAACAATAAAGCACCAACCAAACCCAACCAAAAAAAGGACTTTCTCATTATTATTCTCCTATAATCTGATTATACTTTACTTCAAGTTTACGTACATCTGCAAGCCATAAAGTGATTACAATTAAAAATATCACCATCAAGAATGGAGATATAGAATCAAATGTCGCAACCGGAAATAAAATAAAAATCGTAGATTGAATAAATGCCCCAAGAGATTTGCCTAACTTTGCTCCGATAATCTCTGCCGCAGCCTTACCTTTTGTCCTAAGCTCCTTGGACAATGGTATATAAGCCATCTCTTTAGTAGAATCAAACAATGAGTATTTTGTAGATTTGCTTAAGATATTCTGCAAAGCCCCTACCATAACTGCCGCATATATTGGGTCAAACTCTACACCACCTAAAAACATCCTAAATTTTTCTTTAAATACCACAAAAATAAAGAACATCGTACCAGTAATACCAATAATAGAAGGCGTAACTATCGCTGAAAAAAACCAACTAAATTTACGCAATAAATTACTACCCACCAACATAAAAAATACGCTTGAAACACCCATGTAAATATTGAAATTACCCATGAATTCCATATATTCGCGCGTGGTTGGGTATAATTCTTTAACTTTCGCCTTCCAAGGCCCCTCTAAAATATTAATTGCAAGACCATAACAAACAATCATCACTACGATATAGCCTATATATCTAGAATGCGTAATGAGCTTAATACTCTCCATCACTGATAGCTTTGTCTGAGTATCATAAGCATCATGATGGGCTAAATATAATTTTGTATGCAACACTACTTTATGTATATATCTGAGCAATAACATCGCAATTATTCCAGATAAAAACACTACTAGCATCACTAATTTAAGAGACACTTCAGAGGCAAGATAGCTCTCTCCAGCAAAAATATTTTGCCACATCTCTTCATTACCACCAGTGATATCAGAAAAATAGACTATAATATTACCCGCTAAAATCAAACCAAGATTACCCACCATACCAAGAGTAGGATAAAACCTCTTAGCATCATTGCTCGCAATAATATGATTTGCAAATTGCCAAAACATCAAATTAATAACCACTACACTCCATAATTCTGCAAAGATATAAAGCAGAGCATAGCTCCATTTCTCAAAAATCTTAATAAACCATTTTAGATAAGGAAAATGTGTATGTAATGCGCTAATGAAATCTTGAGAAGGATGATAATATTCTTGATTTGGATAGAGTATAAAAGCAAAAATAATAAAAACGCTCAGAAAGGAAGATACCACAATATAGAATATATATTCCATCTCGATCATATTGCTGAGCTTTACATATATTATAGTACATATAACAGCAGTTGGTAGAACCAACCAAAGCTTCAGAAAACTAATCACCTCAGCGCCGATAGATGGTACGACAAGACTGTCTTTAACAGACCTTAAAATACTGAAATTCAATAAAATACATAGCATCAAAAGAGCCATAGGTATGAACAACCCAAGCTCTGATTTACTAATCGGCCAAAAGATTGTTTTAAGCTTTTTCGAAAAAGACATGCAAAATCTATTATTATATAGGAAGCGCCATTT
>CAYTBU010000048.1:0-10507 GCA_964436105.1 uncultured Rickettsiaceae bacterium
TCAAAATCATTTTTACCAACAAATGCTTCAATGCTATCAAACCCACAGCTTTGAGCCTGTCTTAAGTTGCACCCTAAATATCTCCCCTCACGATCTTTCCAGTAAATATGACCCGGAGTATCATTTAGCATTTGTTCAACATCAGACATCATTAGACCAGTTGGCGCTTTGGACATAATTTATACATATTTATTAGCTTTGAAGCTAGTAATAGTAAACGATTTTTATGCAAAAAGCAATAATAAATAACAGCACGGGACAAAATTAACTTTTGGGTGGAGATCAGGGTAAAACAATGTTACCTGGATTGCTAGTTTTTCATTACCTGCGAGGTAAATGTCATCGCGGCCTCCGAGCCGGGATCCAGAAAAAAACGTAACATTGGATGACCGAGGAGAAATATCGCCTAATAGCTGTCATCATGAGGAGGCCTTTGGGCCGACTTAATGATCCAGCCAAAAAAAACTAGATCATTACGCGAACTGAACGTTCGCTCATGATGACTCGGTACATGACGGAACTGTAGGGGCACCATTCGCTCACTATGGACCCACTCTACTCCCCCATCTTTCCTTCTTTAAGCAACTTATAGGTTGTTTGGTAAAAACTAATCGCTTCCGTCATCAAATAGCTACGCGGGTCTATATTACTAAATGCGATCGCATAAGATTTAGGCTCTGATCTAGGGGAGAGCACAATTAAATGATCATCTTTAACATAACCAAGTAATTGATAAGTTCCAATAAAAGCACGATTTGCAGGAGAGTTTAAGATATCCCTACCAATGAATTTAGATTTATAATCAAAATTCAGCAGGCCTAGAACAGTAGCTGGAATATCAATTTGACTGCTAAAATTATTAATAACCCTTGGCTTAATAATTTTAGGGGCATAGATAATCAAAGGTATATGATATTTACCAATAGGCAGCTCTGTTTTACCAGCGCTAGAAGCACAATGGTCAGCTGTAATCACGAAAATAGTATTATCAAACCATTTTTTACTTTTGGCATCTTTAATAAATTTACCAACCGCATAATCACTGTATTTCACTGCAGCCTTGCGCCCGCCGCCTGATGGTAAATCAATTCTTCCTTCTGGGAAAGTATAAGGACGATGGTTAGAAGTGGTCATGATTAAAGAAAAGAATGGCTTATTTTGGCTATAAAGATCATCTGAAATTTTTAGAGCCTTGGTTAAGATGTCCTCATCCGCCACTCCCCAAATATTGCTAAAACTAATTTCTTCTGGTGACAAATCTGCCCTATCAGTCACGGCAAAACCATTGCCCGAAAAATAACTTCCTAAATTATCAAAATAACTATATCCACCCACAATAAAATTCGCGCTATAACCTTTAGACCTAAAAACGCTACCTATATTAAAAAGTCCGGTGTTGTTTTTTCTCCTTACAATTGAAGATCCAGGAAGTGGTGGCACGCCAAGAGTAACTGCTTCCAGGCCTCTTACAGTTCTAGTTCCAGTTGCATAGAGGTTGGTAAAAAACAAACTCTCTTTTGCTAGGCGATCTAGATTTGGCGTAATATTATCTCTATTACCAAATGCTGCCATAAATTCTGCGCTCATGGACTCCATTGTAATGAATATTACATTATATTTATGAGAGGTCCCCATGCCTTTAGTATTGCGCTCGATAGAATCTGTATTAAGAAATTCTTGGTTTGATTGCTTAATTTGTGCGCGTACAATATCCATCGCCTCTTTTTCTTCAAGCTGAGGATAAAATTTCAAATAATCTAGTTCGTTATTGCGAAAAGCAGAAACAAATTCATATGGACCATTTTTTCCAAGCTCAACCGCGTAAATGTTATTAGATAGAGCAAATTTTTCTGAATTATAGAATTTAAAACAAGCGCATGAAATGAGCAAAGAAATCGCAATCAATTTAAGATCACTAATGTAATTGCTCTCCTTATTTTCAACCAGGCAGCGCCAAGATAGCAGGCATATAATAACAGAAAGAGCAAAAATAGAGAATATAATTTCAGCAAAGGGCAGAGACTCCCTTAAAGTGCCAATAATTTCCTGGGTATAGATTAAGTAATCCACGGCAATAAAATTATATCTGGTACTAAATTCATCCCAGAAAGATAGTTCTGATATAAGGTTAAAAATCATGCTAACAACAAGCGCAAAATAACCAAAAATAGCTAGTGTTAAAAGACTTTTATTACATTTTCTAAAGAGCAATCTAATCAATAAAGAAAGTAATAGAACAACCGGAAATGCATAGAATATAGAAACAAAGTCATTGGCCACACCACTCAGAAAAATACCCGGTAATTCTAGTAAATCAATTTGTTGATATAATATTGCATAAAGGGTAACAACAGCCCGAGTAGATATTTGAGCGATCAAATAAACCCTGACAAAAGTAAGCGCGAAAAAACTTTTTAACAACGACATATAATTCCTTATTTATAATCCATTTGCCTGTAGCTTAAAGCCTCAGCAATATGCATTTTACTAATTCTACCAACTTGCTCTAAATCTGCGATCGTACGCGCTACGCGTAGCACCCTATTATAACCCCGCATCGACATTTTAAATTTAGAGGCGGCATTATTAAGAAGCGCCTGACCATCTTCATGCGGAGTTGCGTAATCGGTAAGCAGCTGACCATCTAGCCTACTATTAGTTCTAATACCATAACCAGCATATCTTTCTTGCTGCAAATCTCTAGCCATCCTTACCCTTGCCGCAATATCCCCCGAACTCTCTCCCTTAGGAGAGTTCTTTATCGCCTGAATATCTATATCTTTCACTTCAATATTAATATCAAAACGATCTAGAATCGGCCCCGAAATGCGCATTTGATAATCCGAGCCACATTTTGGTGCTTTAGTACAAGCTTTCGCCTCATCATTCAGATATCCGCATTTACATGGATTCATTGCAGCGATTAGCTGAAAATTTGCGGGATATTGAATATGGGAAGCTGCTCTTGAAATAAGAACATTACCAGTTTCAATTGGCTGTCTTAATGACTCAATTACTGCTGGTGGAAATTCTGGTAATTCATCTAAAAACAATACGCCATTATGCGCTAAAGAAATTTCTCCTGGCTTCACTCTTCTTCCAGCCCCACCACCAACCATAGCAGCCATAGAACATGAATGATGAGGAGCGCGAAATGGACGAGAGCGCGTTAATTTACCGCCAGAAATCATGCCAGCAATACTCGCAATAGTACTACATTCCAAAATTTCTTCTATCGACATAGAAGGTAATATGCCAGGCAATCTTTGCGCAAGCATAGATTTACCAGAACCAGGGGGGCCAAACATTAAAATATTGTGCCCACCAGCTGCGGCGATCTCCATTACTCTCTTCGCCGTTTCTTGCCCCGCAATATCTGACATATCCGGATATGATACCGCCCTCTCATCAAACTCTGGCTCAGGCTTAGATAAAATTTGCGTACCTTTAAAATGATTGACTAACGCAAGCAGGTGAGATGGCGCTAAGATTGATGAATTGCCAGACCAAGCAGCCTCCCTGCCATTATCAGCTGGACATATTAAGCCTTTAAAACGAGCTGATGCGCCAATAGCTGCTGGCAAAGCCCCAGCAATAGGAAGTATACTACCATCTAAAGACAATTCGCCAATGACGAAATATTCAGCCACTTCTTCTGCTGGTAAGATCTTCATACTAGATAGAATTGCAACTGCAATTGCAAGATCAAAATGGCTACCTTCTTTAACTAAATCAGCTGGCGCCAAATTAACTAGAACTTTTTTTGCAGGCAATGCCAGGCCCATTGAAGAGAGCGCCGCTTTCACCCTTTCACGCGATTCGGCAATGGTTTTATCGGCAAGGCCAACAATAGTAAAGCTTGGCATACCGGATGTGATCTGCACCTGCACATCAACATCTGTAATCTCCACTCCTTTAAAAGTCAAACTGGGTATATGTACAACCATAAAATCACAATATAAATTTCGCTAAATCAATATTCTTACTAAGTGCAGATAATTGCTTATCAACAAAAGCAACATCAATCACTATTTTCTTCACAGTTAAATCACTCGCTTCAAAACTAATATCTTCAAGTAACTTTTCCATTATTGTGTGCAGTCTTCTGGCCCCGATATTTTCTACTTCATTATTAAACTCCGCTACATACCTAGCTATTCTCTCTATCGAATCTTTAGTAAATTCAATTTCAACACCTTCAGTACCAATTAGAGCAATATATTGTTTAAGGAGGCTGGTTTCTGGCTCGGTTAAAATTCTTACCATATCTTCAGTAGTAAGTGCATTAAGCTCAACCCTAATTGGTAATCTTCCTTGTAATTCTGGTAGCAAATCAGATGGCTTCGAAAGATGGAACGCGCCTGATGCAATGAATAAAATATGATCAGTTTTAATTGGTCCATATTTAGTTGTCACCACAGTTCCTTCAATAAGAGGCAGCAAATCACGTTGTACTCCTTCGCGGCTAACCTCTCCAGAGCGGCCAGAAGTTTTAGAGGTGATTTTATCAATCTCATCTAAAAATACTATGCCATCATTTTCCACCAATTCTATAGCTTGTTCGATGATTTTTTCTTCATCAATCAAACTTTCAGATTCTTCAGAAATGAGGATTTTCATTGCATCAATCACTTTGAGCTGACGACTCTTCATCCTATCCCCGCCGAGGGCTTTGCCTAATATATCTTTCATATTGAGCACGCCCATAGCAGCGCCGGGCATGCCTGGTATTTCAAAACTACCACCAGAAGCTGAACCGTTATCTATCACCTCAATCTCAATTTCGGTATTATCCAGTTCCCCGCTCAAGATTTTATGACGGAATTTATCCCTTGTATCCTCAGCCGCTGATTTACCAACCAGAGCATCCAAGATACGCTCTACAGCTTTTGTGTTAGCGGCATCAGCAATATCTTGTTTTGCAAATGATTTTAGTATATTTACGCCAATATCTGCAAGGTCACGGATGATTGATTCGACATCGCGCCCTACGTAGCCAACTTCAGTAAATTTAGTAGCTTCCACTTTAATAAAAGGAGAATTACTCAGCTTAGCTAACCTTCTTGCGATCTCTGTCTTACCAACCCCAGTAGGGCCAATCATTAGAATATTTTTTGGTACAATTTCATCCCTCATTTCAGCTGATAGCATCTTGCGCCTATTCCTATTACGAAGCGCAACAGCGACTGCTTTTTTTGCTTCTTTTTGACCAATTATATAACGGTCTAATTCTTGTACGATTTCTTTGGGGCTTTTGCCCATTAAATAAGATTTATTTAACATGTGATGATACTTTTTCAGTTATAATATTATGGTTTGAATATACGCAAATATCGGCTGCAATATTCATTGCTTTTAGAGCCACTTCTTCTGCCTTCATCTCTGACGCTGCGCCTCTAATTCCTCTTGCTGCTGCCAAAGCATAAATTCCACCAGAACCGATGGCTGCAATATTATGCTCTGGCTCAATAACATCGCCATTACCGGTTAAAATTAGGATATTATTTTTATCAGCAACAATCATCATCGCTTCTAACCGGCGCAAATATTTATCCATACGCCAATCTTTTGCTAATTCGACAGAGGCTCTGAGCAAATGATTAGAATGTTTTTCAAGCTTACCTTCCAGGCGCTCAAATAAAGTAAGAGCATCAGCGGTAGAGCCAGCAAATCCAGCAATGATAGAGCCTCCCCCTAAGGTTCTTAATTTGCGAGAGGTTGATTTTAGAATAGTTGGCCCATGTGAAACTTGACCATCTGCAGCGATGACTGTCTCATTGCCAACTTTTAAACATAATATGGTGGTACCATGCAAATCCACCTTATCACTAACGCCATACAACATAATAATATCTTTCTGATTGAAACTTTATATAATATAACTATTAAACGACAAAATACAAGACTTAGTCACCATTAAGACGAGCTCCAATCTCATAGGAATAATATATGTACGACTCAAATAATGTTTTTGCAAAAATCATCCGCGGAGAGATTCCTGCAGATAAAATATATGAAGATAAATATGTGCTAGCTTTTCACGATATAACGCCGGCAGCACCTACACATGTACTGGTAATTCCAACGGGTGAATATAAGGACTTTACGGACTTCATCAACAAAGCCTCGCCTGAAGAGGTCAGTTATTATTTCACTAAAATCAATGAAATAGCCCATGACCTTGGACTTGCAAAAGAAGGTTTTAGATTATGTTCTAATATTGGCAGGCAAAGTGGACAAAGCGTTTTTCACTTCCACACGCATATATTAAGCGGTAGAAAATTTGGAGATTTAGTATGAGTAAAAAATATAATATCGCAATCGTAGGGGCAACTGGAGTAGTAGGGCGTGAGACTCTTCATATCCTGGCTGAACGTAACTTCCCCATTGATCAAATCTATGCCATTGCATCATCGAACTCAGCCGGACAAAAGGTAAGCTTTGGCGAGGATAAAGTGCTAAATGTTGAACCACTTGATAATTTTGATTTCCGTAAAGTAGATATAGTGTTTAGCTCTGCTGGCGCTCATATCTCAAGAAAGTTTGTTCATAAAGCAATTGAAGCTGGAGCTATTGTGATCGATAAAACCGCGCTTTTTAGAATGGACGAAGATGTAGCGCTAATAGTGCCAGAAGTAAATGGCGCGCTGATTCATAAAAGAAAATCAAACATTATTGCAAACCCTAACTGCATTGCTATACCCATCGCTGTAGCTTTAAAGCCTCTTGATAATGCATCGCGCATTAAAAGAATCGTCGCTTCAACCTATCAATCAACTTCCGGCGCAGGGCGCGAAGGGATGGACGAGCTGCACGATCAAACCAAAAGCAAATTCTTACATCAACAACTATCGCCTTCATTTTTTCAGCGTCAAATAGCTTTTAACTTACTCCCCAAAATTGGTGATTTTGAAGATGATAATTACACTGAAGAAGAGCAAAATATTTCAGAAGAGCTAGCCAAAATAATGGGAGATCACGTTAAAACAACAGTTACTGCTGTTCGTGTTCCGCTTTTTGTTGGTCACTCCGTATCGCTCAATATTGAATTTGAAAATACCATGGACGCACAAGAAGCCACGGAGCTTTTATCCGAAGCAGATGGGGTGAGCGTTATCTCCACCGATGGTGAAATGAAGTTTATCACACCAGTGGAAGTAGTGGGTGAGGATTCAGTCTTTGCTGCGCGCATCCGTGATGATAAGACGCAGCCCAATACAATTAATATGTGGGTCACAACGGATAATCTACGTAAAGGCGCAGCCTTAAATGCTGTACAAATAGCCGAGGAATTGATTAGGAAGTAGAATTGTTAAGTATAAATATATAGCCAAGAAATCGTCATTGCGAGGAGGATGCAATCCGACGCGGCAATCCAGACCCCGCGAGCATGCAGTGAAAAAATAATAAATCTATAAACTGGATGACCACGGCGCCCTTAGGCGCCTCGTCATGACAACTAGTATCACCACCTAATTCCACTTCACTTACTAATATTACTATTGACTATTTGATCAGCCTGATTATAATTGGCCATCTTAAGATTCTAGAATAAAGGTTGATATGAAAGTTGTAAGTTCTCTCAAATCGCTAAAAAAGCGTGATAAAAACTGCCAAGTTGTTAAAAGACGTGGTAAAGTATTCGTCATTAATAAAAAAGTAAAAAGATTCAAAGCAAGACAAGGCTAATTGATCTTATTTGCAATGTTACCTTAAATTCCCGCCATTGAATTACTCAGGGGCGGGATTTTTTATTTAAAAACATCCATTGTGATGAGTTATAAATAGACAAACTCTGCCTAATACTATTATAATATTACTTATTCATTATAATATATGTCATGCTTAAAAATTTTATATCTATAGAAGAATATCTACCAATCGCAGTATTTTTTGCTATTGCTGTTGCTATATCTATTGTAATTATGATATTACCAAGACTACTTGCAAAGCAAAAGCCAGAAAAGAACAAACTCAGCGCTTATGAATGCGGCTTTGACCCAATTGGAGATGCTCATAGTAATTTTGATGTACGTTTTTACCTTGTGGCTATTTTATTCATCATTTTCGATTTAGAAATCATCTTTTTAATCCCATGGGCTATTAGCCTTAGTAAAATAGGATTGGTTGGCTTCTATTCAATGATGGTTTTTTTAAGCGTCCTTATAATCGGCTTCATTTATGAATGGAAAAAAGGAGCACTGGAATGGGAATGAAAAATATTTTATCGCCCGATGATTTCTTAAAAAATGAAATGTCGAATCAAGGTTATGTAATAGCTAAAATGGAAGACCTTATCGGATGGGCACGTGCTGGATCGCTGTGGCCCATGACTTTTGGCCTTGCATGCTGCGCTGTGGAAATGATGCAGGCTGCTGCTAGTCGTTATGATATGGACCGTTTCGGTATGCTCTTTCGCCCAAGCCCACGGCAATCGGATGTGATGATTGTGGCTGGCACACTCACCAACAAAATGGCGCCAGCACTAAGACGCGTATATGACCAAATGCCGGAACCAAAATGGGTGATCTCGATGGGCAGCTGCGCGAACGGCGGGGGATACTATCACTATTCCTATTCTGTAGTTAGAGGATGCGACCAAATCGTGCCCGTTGATATTTATATTCCAGGATGCCCACCAACAGCTGAAGCTTTGCTTTATGGGATCTTGCAGCTACAAAAGAAAATTAAAAGAACAACAAGATTTAAACGATGAGTAAAGCTAAGATTCTTAAATCAATCGGAAAATTTATTCAAAATCAGACAGAGCTAGCTGATGGAATAATGAGAATTGAGCTACAGAGCCAAGATCTGATTACTTGCCTTAAGCTACTAAAAGAAGATAAGGCTTTGCGCTTCACTATTTTAACCGATCTATTCGGCACAGATTTTCCTGAACGCACGAATCGTTTCGAAATCGTCTATAATCTTTTAAGCCTTGAGCTTAATATGAGACTCATACTCAAAATACACACTAAGGAGATAGCGCCTTCAGTCGCAAGCGTCTTTAGCGGCGCTGTTTGGTATGAACGCGAGGCCTTTGATATGTTTGGCGTGGAGTTTGAAAATTGCCCCGATATGCGCCGCATCCTTACTGATTACGGCTTTGTTGGACATCCACTTCGGAAAGATTTTCCAGTCACTGGGCATTTACAAGCTCGCTATGATGAAGAGCTCAAGAAAGTTATTTATGAGCCAGTTATGCTGGATCAAGAATTTAGAAAATTTGATTTTCTTTCATCCTGGAATGGGCCAGATTACCCATTACCAGGCGATGAAAAAGCAACAAAATAAGCGATGAAGATGGAAGATAATAAGCAAATTTTTGAAAAAGATTTAACCTTAAATTTTGGCCCACAACATCCAGCCGCACATGGGGTGCTGCGTCTTATCCTTGAAATGGATGGCGAGGTGATTACAAAAGCAGATCCTCATATTGGCCTATTACATCGTGGCACGGAAAAACTAATCGAGCAAAAAACCTATTTGCAAGCTATTCCATATTTTGATCGTTTAGACTACGTCTCACCAATGTGTCAGGAACATGCTTTTGCTTTATCAGTAGAGAAGTTACTTAACTGCAAAGTACCAGAGAGAGCACAATATATACGAGTCTGATTCGCAGAACTCACGCGTATTCTCAATCACACAATGAATGTAGGAACGCAGGCCCTCGATGTTGGGGCGACTACTCCACTGCTCTGGCTATTTGAAGATCGTGAACGTATCATGGAATTTTACGAGAGAGTTTCAGGTTCACGCATGCATGCTAATTATTTCAGACCAGGAGGCGTCACAGCCGATTTACCAGAAGGAATATTAGATGATATTTTAATCTTCACAGAGGATTTCAAAAAACATCTAGCAGATGTAGAAACCCTTCTTACCGACAATAGAATATGGAAACAACGCACCGTTGGCATTGGTGTTGTCTCACAAAAAGAGGCCATGGATTGGGGGTTTTCAGGGCCAATGCTCAGAGGTTCTGGTATCGCCTGGGACCTTCGCAAATCAGCTCCTTATGATGTATATGATAAAATGGATTTTGATATACCAATCGGTAAAAATGGTGATTGCTATGACCGTTATTTAGTAAGAGTCGAGGAAATGTATCAATCCGTGCGCATCATTGAACAAGCAATCAAACAAATGCCAATTGGCCCAGTCAAAACTGAGGATCTAAAAATATCCCCACCAAAACGTCATGATATGAAACATTCAATGGAAGCAATGATTCATCATTTCAAATTATATACTGAAGGCTATCGAGTTCCGAAAGGCGAAACCTATACTGCAGTAGAAGCCCCAAAAGGCGAGTTTGGTGTCTATCTATATGCCGATGGCAGCAATAAACCATATAGATGTCGTATCAAAGCTCCGGGCTTTTCTCATCTCCAAGGCCTCAATTTTATGGCCAAAGGTCACCTAATGGCGGACGTGGTAACGATTATATCAAGCCTAGACCTTGTCTTTGGTGAAATTGACCGCTAAAAACCCGCCTGTCGTC
>CAYTBU010000049.1:0-10297 GCA_964436105.1 uncultured Rickettsiaceae bacterium
TTTTGCAAGACATTCAACTCTTAATTTAGGGTAAGCTTAGTGGATGATTAAATGTTCTATATAATGCCCATACAAACTAAACAATAGGTTTTTATGGGCAATGAACAAAAACACAAGAAATCATATGAATATCGCAGCTTTTTACTAAGAGAAGCTTATATAAAATGGCGAAGAAAAGTGCAAGAATCACTAAGCAAAGATGAAGTATACAGCTTATTGTCGCAATATTGTATTTTAGGAGTAATTATACTCCTAAGTAAACAGAAGAATAAAATAATCCAAAAAGATATAATAGAGTTTACTGGGCTTAATAAGAGTATAGTTTCACAAACTATTACAAAACTTATCCAAGAAGAATATATTATGTATAAACTCCGCTCCAATAATTTAGTGCTCACTACTAAGCTTCAAAGCCCACTCACATTATCCTCTAAGATGATGGTGCTATTAGAACATACATGTTTTAAAGACCACATCAGCGCTAAGGGCCGCAGGATACTGAACAAAAAATTGAACAGAATTATAAAACTAACAGAGCCGCTCTAAAATCCTCTCTCTACCGATTAATGGTAGAAGGTTTTTGAGCTCAGGGCCATGATCCATTCCTGTTAGGGCCAGGCGAAGCGGCATGAACAATTCTTTACCTAATTTTCCAGTCTTGGCGGAAACCAATTTTGTCCACTGCGCCCAACTATCAACAGTAAGATCAGAAGGTAGCAAGGCAGCAGCTTCTGCTAAAAAGTCCTTATCCAATCCTTCTATAACCGGATTATGATTGCAGATTTTCCACCAATCTTTGATCTCTTTCAATTTCAGCAAATTAGGGCGCACCGCCAGCCAAAAATCTTCAGTGATCTGAGCGCAATCCATCTCGATCAGGCGATCTTTGATATCCTTATATTCTAAGCTAATCACAAATTTATGATTCAAGCGCTCCAGCTCTTCTGGTAAATAAGTCGTCGGGCTTTTCGAGAATTTAGTAATATTAAAATTCTCCGTTAACTCCTTCATATTATTGAGGATTTTTACTGGCTCTGATGTTCCGATAGTAGCAAAAAAACTGTTAATTGTCATTGCCTCAATCCCCTCGTCATCTCTTAGGGAAGAAATCTCAAAACCACCTACTCTTTTAGAAATCTTGCCCTCTCTTTGATGCACTAAACTCAAATGACCAAAAGCTGGGAGGCTAGAGCTCAACGCTTCAAAAATCTGTATTTGAATAGCAGTATTGGTTAAGTGATCCTCTCCGCGCAAAATATGTGATATGTTATACTCTATATCATCCACAGTGGAGCAGATCATGTAAGTCATGCTGCCATCACCACGCACTAGAATAGGATCACCTATGTTAGAGCTCTCATAAGACATGGGGCCTTTTACGATATCATTCCATTTAATCGGAGCATCACTCATACGGAAACGATAATGGGGTGTTCTGCCCTCTTCCTTAAACCTATTTTTTTGCTCTTCGGTTAGTTTTAGCGCCGCGCGATCATAAATTGGTGGCTTATGAGCAGCAAGTTGAAGTTTACGTTTAACATCAAGCTCCTCTGCCGTTTCATAGCATTCATATAAACGACCACTCTTAATCAATTGCTCTTTAACCAGATTATATTTATCTAGTCTTGAGGATTGAGAAAAAGTATCGTCCCAAGTAAGGCCCAGCCATTTTAAATCTTGGATTATAGCTTTTTCATATTCAGGCTTGCTTCTCTCTAAATCGGTATCATCGATACGAAGAATGAATTTTCCACCATGAGCTTTTGCGTAAAGCCAATTAATCAAAGCCGTACGAGCATTGCCAATGTGAAGCATACCAGTAGGAGAAGGAGCAAATCTTGTTATAACATTCATTTTTGTATCCAATTTGTAACCAATAATGGGATACAATATAGCAGAAGAAGTGTAAACAGAAAATCTAATTCTTTACATTAGTGAAGTAAGTGTGAGGAGGTTGTCATGGCGAGCGCACGGCGCGTGGCCATCCAGTTTTAATATTCATTATTTTTTGGATCACCGCGGAGTTTACAGCTCCTCGCGGGTGACAACGCCTCTCTAATTCTTCTTCAAATAATATACTACCATAATAGCTATGACAGCCAAGCCTTGTGATACTACCCTGAGCACCATCAGTTTATTACTATATTTACGGTCGATCTTCCCACCTACAGCCATAAATACCAGACCTATAATCAAAGCAAAGACAGTTAGTCCCATAATAACTAAAGCTATTGTCATATTACCACCACTCAAAAATTATACATAATCAATTTGATCGCCAGTTGCCCTGACGTCACTCTCGAGAATAGATGCTACCACTAGTGGAGTACTTTCAGCTGGAACAACAAGTGCATCAGCTTGTAACGGCATAACATCCTCTGTAACATCATCTCCATAAGACCGATTATATCGAAACGCATATTGGCAAGCGCATAAACATACCACACCACCAATTAATAATATTACTTCCATTCATACTACAAGCCTTACGATATAGCTAAGTCTTTATAATTTGAGCATGCGTTAATCGGCTACTCATGTATTACTACACATCGTAGCCTCGCTACTGTGCGGGGATTAAAATACTTTAGCTATATGTACCCCAGTAAATCCTTCACTCTTTGCAAAGTATTAGCAGCTACTGGCTCCGCCTTAATGGCCCCTTGTTTTAAGACGGCACGTAAATAATCTTCATTCCTTAGGTAATCATGATATTTTAAACTAATAGGCGATACAACTGATACTGCTACATCAGCTAAATTACTTTTAAATTCAGAAAAACCTTTACCCGCATAAGACGCTACCACATCATCAACTGATTTTCCAGATAAAGCGCTATATATAGAAATTAAATTACTAACATCAGGACGAGTTTCAGGATCATAGCTAATATGATCATAGCTATCGGTCTTTGCTTTTCTAAATTTTTCAGCAATTTGATCGGCATTATCACTTAAATTAATACGAGATTTATCAGATTCATCTGATTTACTCATTTTTTTAGTGCCATCACGAAGACTCATAATACGTGCAGATTCTTTTTGAATCATGGGCTCTGGTACGACCAAAATATCACGCCCAAATTTACGATTCATTACGCCCGCAATATCTCTAGTTAATTCTAAATGCTGCTTTTGATCTTCCCCAACCGGTACAAAATCTGCATTATAAAGCAAGATATCAGCTGCCATCAATACTGGATAAGTAAATAATCCTGTACTTGCATGCTCCTGCGACTTACCCGCTTTATCCTTAAACTGGGTCATTCTCTTAAGCCAACCAATAGGAGTAAAGCAATTCAATATCCAAGCAAGTTCGGCATGAGCTTGTATGCTAGATTGTGCAAAAATTACTGATTTTTCTGGATCAAGCCCACATGCAAGATAGGACGCAACACCCTGTAAAATTGAGCTATGAAGCTCTTGTGGATCACGCTCTATAGTAATAGCGTGAAGATCTGCTAGGAAGAAAAAACATTCATGATTATTTTGCATGTCTACCCAATGCTTAATAGCGCCGAGATAATTACCAAGATGCAAATTGCCCGTTGCCTGAACGCCTGAGAGAACTCTTTTTTTCATATTCTATATCCAACTATAAATATCCCCATCTCATCGGCTAACTTTATTGTTGCCTCAAGATTCACTATTATTACTTTATTTGCTTCAACAGCAACCCCTTTAAACCCATTTTGAGCAAGCTTTCTGATAGTTTCTTCGCCTATGGTCGGAATATCCAAACGATTATCCTGCATTGGCTTCATCATTTTTACTAAAATAGCACCAGGTGTCGCCGCGCGATTGATCAGAACATCGGTTCCCTTCTCATCTTCTCGGTCAATGATTTTGCCATCAAAAACTATAACAGACTGACCAATATCTCTCTTCCCGAGATCCTTTGCATCTATCGCGCCAATTTTTATATCAGCATAATCCTGCAAGGATGGTTTAAGCAACGTTACAACATCTTCGTCAATAGTTGCCTGACCAGAAAATACTGACATAGGCGAAAGAATCTTAAACCCTTGATGTTCAAAGAAAGCAGCAACAATTCGAAGCATCCTATCATCGCCCATGATTTTTGCTTTTACAATCTGTGCTACAAGTCTTGCAGCGAGTTTATCCACTTTTAAATTAAGAAAATTAGGACGCTTAACTCCGCCAGCCATTACTAAATTAGTCACACCATGACTTCCGAAGAAATCAAGCCCCCTAGCAATTTCACCTAATTTAAATTTTTGATTAGGAAAAGCATGAAAATCATGAGTCGCATAACCATCAAGCAAAGCCACAACAACTTCTCCACCTTTGTGAGCAAAATCCTCTGCCAATCTCATTGGTAAATCACCGCTACCAGCTATTATACCTAATTTATAGTTTTCATCATGGCCCACAATAAATTCTCTATTTCTTAGGAGTACAAAAATGGCGCGCAGTATCTTTACTCATAAACTCCACAATTTGCTCTACAATCACATTACCAGCAAATTCTTTTTTCATTTTCTCAATCTTATCGGCTATTAGCCCTTCAGACAGAAAGAGATCATCTACCGCTTTCTTAGCCGCTAAAGAATCTTTATTATCAAAACCACGCCTTTTCATACCAGTTAGATTCATCCCCTCAAGATGCGCGCGATCAGAGTGTGCGGTACCAAAAGGTATTAAATCTCTTACCACACCTGAAACCCCACCAATCATTGAATGCGCACCAACGCGAGTGAATTGATGAACAGCAGAAAGCCCGCCAATGATAGCAAAATCACCCACCTCAACATGCCCAGCCAAACTCACATAATTAGCAAGAATAGTATGATTCCCCACTATGCAATCATGTGCAACATGTACCCCAACCATGAACAAATTATCGTCACCTATTGTCGTTACAAGACCGCCATCAGCACTACCAGCTTGAATTGTAACATATTCCCTAATACGATTACGCTTACCAATGATGACCTTACCCTTTTCGCCATTATGCCTTAGAATCTGTGGAATTTGGCCAATAGAAGCAAAAGGAAAAATAACCGTACCCTCACCTATTGTAGTATCGCCTTCGATCACAACATGAGACTTCAGCTCCACATTATCACCCAAAACCACTTCTGGCCCTATGATGCAATATGGTCCAATTTGTACATTACGCCCTATCTTAGAGGACGGGTCAACAATAGCACTTGCGTGAATTTGCATAATCTTCCTATTCCTTATTTTTTACCATAGCAACGAATGTAACTTCTGCTACTTTGTGACCATCAACTTCGCCGTAAGCAGAAAATTTCCATACAGCTCCACGATTTTGTTCAAGCTTCGCATGCAAATACAGGGTATCTCCAGGCTGAACAATTTTACGAAACTTCGCACCATCAATAGACATAAAATAGACCACACTCTCTTCGGGATTAGCATCTAAGGTTTTTGCTACCAAGACCGCTGACACCTGAGCTAAAGCCTCGATAATTAGAACTCCAGGCATCACTGGATGCCCAGGAAAATGACCCATAAAATGCGGCTCATTAAAAGTTACATTCTTAAGTCCAACAATAGATTCACCAGGGGTTAAAGCAATCACTCTATCTACTAGTAATAATGGATAACGATGCGGTATCATCGACATAATTTCTGTAATGTTTATTTGACAATTTTTATCCACAACTACCTCTTATTCTTGACTAAATTTTTTAATGTTATTGATTGTTTGTGCCAATCTTTTAACAAAACTGCTGGCGTACCACCCAAAATCACGCCCTCTTCTTTAACATCTTGTATCACGCCGCCCTGACCAGCGACTTG
The DNA here is from genome assembly GCA_964436105.1 of uncultured Rickettsiaceae bacterium. Lineage (GTDB taxonomy): Bacteria > Pseudomonadota > Alphaproteobacteria > Rickettsiales > Rickettsiaceae > JAGOJE01. Next base: position 5,790 of record CAYTBU010000049.1, read on the forward strand.
CACTCTATCAGCTATTGTAATATGACCGGAAACACCTACTTGTCCTCCAAGAGCGCAATAACTACCAATCTTAGAACTACCAGCGACACCAGCTTGAGCCACAATAATGCTCCCCTTTCCAATATGAACATTATGGCCAATTTGCACTAGATTATCAATTCTAACCCCGTCAGAAATGATAGTATCCTGCAAAGAGCCACGATCGATAGTAGAATTTGCACCAATTTCAACATCATTACCAATGACCACACGCCCTAAGTGAAATATTTTACAATGTTTACCCTTTTCAGTCGCAAAGCCAAAACCATCCTGACCAATTCTAGCGCCTGGAAGAATAACCACATTATCACCAATGATGCTATAACTTATGGTAACAGCATGATCGATCCTCGCGTTATTACCTATCTTCACGCCCCGGCCAATGAAAGCGCCCGAAGCTATCTGGGCATTATCACCTATTTCCACATCCTCTTCAATAACAACATTATGACCGATAATAGCGTTTTTACCAATCTTAGCTGATGGATCAATTGCATGAGTACTGCTTTTTGCAGGATAAGGACAGTAGAATAGCTCTATCGCTTTTGCGTAAGAATAATATGGATTATCGCTCAAGATAAAATTACTGCCAGGAACCTCTAATCCTTTTTTGACGATAATAGCGCCAGCAGAGGAGGAAGAAAGAAGTTTTGCATATTTATCATTACTCAAAAAAGCTAAATCCAAAGGCCCAGCTGATTCAATTGGCGCAATATTTTCTATCATAACTTCATGATTCAGAACTAACTCGCATCCCAAAGCCTCAGCTATTTGATGAATGGATTTAGGTGGCTTAGTAATATAAAAACGTTTATCTATCAACTAAAATCTCACTTCTTTAAAGATTGAATAGCTTCAGCAAGGCCTTTATTAGACAAAGGAATATTAATCAACTTACCTTCCATCGACATTATGCGCACATAATTAGTTGTTGCATTTAAGATGACGTTTAAATCTTCCTCAGATAATTCAGCATGAGCCACGCAACCATATTCATGACAAGTAACAAATTGTCCTTTTGCTAATAATTTATCATTCTGATCATCACTAATAATAGCTGTACCAGATTGTAAATTCGTACCAAATGGTAAAATCTCAACAATCTTTAAAGAATCACTCCCGAAATAACCAATCTTAAAACTAGCAATCTTACGCTTTGATTCATCACTTGCCTCAAGAGATTGAAACAAATGACAAGTGCTTTTTTTATCTTTATTTTCTTTGCAAGAAGCAGCCCAATCGCCAAATTGTTGACCATCTTTAATAGCCGCATCAGCTTTGAAAAAGCTAAAAACAAGCAAAGAAGTCAGTAAAAACAAGGAAGCAAATAGTGTGAGTGTTCTTTTTGTAGCTATGATTTTCATTAAAGGCACCTTATAAAAAATATTAATCTATAGTCATTTAATTTAAGCTGCTAGGGTGAATGCGTCACCTGCGAGGAGGCCATAAGCAGGGCGTGGTAATCCAGTGAAGTTACCTATAATCTATAGCCCCTTGTGGGAGCTATAATGACAGTCATTTTGACTATCATACTGGATTGCGACGGAGCGTTACTCCTCGCAATGACGGCATCAATACAGGCAACGCCATACTTATAATTAAACAACTATATATTTTATAATGTGCCTTGTAATAAAAAGCAACTATTACGGACGGTCTATAAGCCGGATTCTGTCCAAAAAAGTATAAAACTTTTCTTGCGCGACTATTTATCTGACATATATGTTACCAAATATGTTCAAGCAACCTACCCGCATAGCAAAATGAGTAGAAATATCTCACGAGCAATGAAGCTCTTGCCATGCCTATTTGGTCTTGCTCCAGGTGGGGTTTACCATGCGTATCTTGTTACCAAGCCTACCGGTGCGCTCTTACCACACCTTTTCACCCTTACCGATAAATCGGCGGTATATTTTCTGTGGCACTTTCCCTAGGGTTACCCCCGCCGGCCATTAACCGGCACCTTATTTCTATGGAGTCCGGACTTTCCTCGCTGGCGTTATATATATTGTCAGCAGCGACTATAACATTTCAGCGCAGCCACGCAACCATCCGTAATGTCGGCATTATTGAGCAATAAGCAAGAAGTGTCAAGATATGATTATTTTGTTTAACTGTTAATTGTTGACATTACTTAATATTTATATTATAATCTCGCTATTAAATTTATAACCCAGAGCTTTATATGATTACCATTGATTTTCCATTTTTCGCTTCAATGCATGAACGTCTAAGACAACCATTCAATGCTGCGGATTATAATCTAGAGCAACTTAATATTCTCTACAACAGCCAGAATATGCTAAGAAATAGAGAGTTTTGTAGCGAAGAATTTGCTGATGGGGCCAATGAATATTTCGCTAACCATAAAAGTGAGCTTACAAAAGTAGTAGCGTTAAACAAGTCTTCTGGCGACCCTCTTCCAGCAATCATCGCTAAAATCATCGCTGAATATTCATCTTTGGAAAATGCTATTGCATATATAAACACCCTTAACACTGAAACTTACGAAGAGGGCGTTGTATATGTATCTATAAAAACCTCTGAATATTCATCATTTGCTATGCCCGCTGAAAGATTTACTGCAAAAGTTACCGAAGCATTTGAAAAAGCATCAGGCACAATGGCCAGCCTAACAGAAGATTTACAAAATTATTACGAAACATGGCTCAGCGATAAAACCGGCTATGAAGCAGGCGAGATGATCAGAATGATAGATTTCTTGTCAGAAATTATCAATTCCGCAAATTCTATAGAAAAACTCTTGATTTCTTTTGGCCAGACAGAAACCGCTGAGAGACTTGGAGAAGAGATTGGCAATCGTTTATGGCTAGATAATAAAGATTCAATGGAAAAAGCAAAATCTTTGGCCCGCGGCGAATATCAAGAGTTTTTTGCAAAAATGATAGAATATAAAGGTTTTGATGGGTTAAGGCTATTATTACAAGTCACTGGTTCAGACGCACAAATGAATGCTTTTTTTAATACAGGAGGTAAAGATCTATCGATCGACACATCAGAAAAAGCTGATGCATTATACAATGAACTTAGTGCCCTAGTCTTGATAGTCAATTACGACATAATAGACTTAAATCATCTGAAGGACAAATTAGACATTGAATCCTTCAAAAAATTGGCTGAATTTTATCAAATGCCACAAAACATCATAGAGAAATTATTAACCGAAGAGTTACAAGACATAAAGAGCGAAGATAATATAAGTGATATTTTTAGTGAAAAAACCTTTCAACTTTCTATACCTTATACTAAAACAAATGGGCAACAAGGCATCAAAAATTATACGGTAGAATTATTACCTAAGTCAGATCCAACAGCGTTATTTGTCGGTAAAATGACCAATTGCTGCCAATTTTATACCGGAGATTCTTCTGACCAAGCAGTAATGCCTGTATACAAGGACCCTAATGCTGGCCTTATAGTCGTTAAAGAAAAAGGCAAAGTAAAAGGCGCTAGCTTTGTATGGTTAACTCAAGACAATGGCTTAGTATTAGATTCCTTTGAACATCTACCTGAAGCACAGAAAGCTTTTTTACCTTTCATTGCAGCGCTCTCTAATAAAGTAGCTGAACATGGTCATAAATTATATCTAGGAAGTGGAGGAAAAACACCAAAACTAAAATATGCTCATAATGTAAAAGTGGAAACGCAAGAAAGAGCAGAACCTTTATCTGCAGAATTCAAGCCTTATAGAGATTCTCGCAATGTATATTTAATTGAACCTAATACAGAATATACTATAGACGATAATAAAGAAGGTAATGCTTTAACAGCGATCATAGAATCACTTAGCGTAGAACAAAAAGAAAAAATTGAAGACGCGTATAAAAAATTTGATTCTTATCATTTAACAGAGATTGCTGATGCATGTAAAATCAATAATCTTGATTTTGTAGAAACATTAAAAATTATGGCACCCCATACTAACGATTGCAGTAGAATCTTATCTAGTGTTTTTTTAACAAAACTACTAACAAGCAGTCCTGAGGTGTTAAAATATGCATTGGCCAACATCCAATACACAGACTTACCAAAACTAAGTGAGATATGGATTGGAAAAAAAGAAGAAATTGAAAACTTGGCAAGCAATCTAAAAACACTCACTGCAGAGCAAACCGAAAAAGTAATCTCCAATCAATTCTTAAAAAACTTACTAATACGCAATCCTGAAGTATTAAAGTATGCTCTAGAGAACATAAAAGACGAATATTTACCAAAACTAAGCGATATAACGATTTGTAATAAAAAAGAAATTGAAAACTTAGCAAGCAACCTAACAAAATTAAACTCTGAGCAAATTGATATGGCTATCTCTGATAATTCTATAACCGAAAGCTATGAATCAATCAAAGATCGATTTGGAATAATAGACGAAGTCACAAACACAATAGATGGCAGTGAATATAAAGACATAGGTGGTGTTATAGTAACAGATCCAAATGCAGCGCAAG
>CAYTBU010000050.1:0-7181 GCA_964436105.1 uncultured Rickettsiaceae bacterium
GCATGCATGGTCCATCGCTAGGGGCATTGTCTGGATCTTGATGCACTTCCATGAATAAGCCAGAAACGCCAACTGCGATTGCGGCTCTTGCTAATACTTCAACATATTTTCTTTCGCCACCACTTGCTCCACCAAGGGCGCTTGGTTGTTGTACTGAGTGAGTAGCATCAAAAATAATCGGAGCTCCGGTTTCTGCCATGATTACAAGGCCACGCATGTCTGATATTAGGGTGTTATATCCAAAGCTTGCGCCGCGTTCTGTTAGCATTATGTCATTAGCGCCAAAATGTTCTAATTTTTTATATACATTCTTCATATCCCACGGAGCCAAAAACTGTCCTTTTTTGACATTAATCGCTTTTCCAGTTGCTGCAGCAGCTTTTAGTAAGTCTGTTTGGCGGCATAAAAATGCAGGAATTTGAAGTATATCAGCTACTTCGGCTACAGCTGCGCATTGATAATCATTGTGTACATCAGTAATTACTGGGCAATCAAATTCATTTTTGATTTTGGCTAATATTTCCAGACCTTTGTCTAAACCAACCCCTCGCTCGCTACCAGCAGAAGTGCGGTTGGCTTTATCGAAAGAAGATTTGTAAATAAGGGGAATGTTAAGGCGTTTTGTAATATTTGATAAATGCTGGGCCATAAATAAAGAGTGATCTAGACTTTCTATTTGACATGGACCCGCAATTAAAGCGAATGGCAGATGATTAGCTATTTGGATGTCATTAATTTTAACAATATGTCCAGTCATGATTCTATCTTTATTTAGCCATTGGAAGAGAATGTTCTTGTTGATTTGATTGCTGGGTAATATCTGGTATTGCAGATTTTTTCTTACTTGAAAGGTTTGCAAGGACTATTGAATTTACCATAAAGCAAACTGCCAAAACCACGGTTGTTCTAGTGAAGAAATTAGCTGCCGCGCGCGCCGTTACAAGGCCACCACCACCGCCTCCGCTTCCTAAAAGGCCATCGGATCCAGATTTTTGCATTAAGATTACGATGATTAGCAATATTGCAATTACGATATGTACAACTAATAGTATATTGAGCATTTATTTTACCAAGCTTTTATAATTTTTTGTAATTCTTCTACGCTGAGTGATGATTTTCCTACTAGTAAGCCATTGATATTACTTACTTTTGCTATTTCACCTGCATTGTCTGAATTTATTGATCCACCATACACTAGAGCTAATGGTTTTGCAATTATGTTTTCAAATAAGCTAAAGACCTCTTCTAGCTGCGCGTTGCTTGGAATATTTCCAGTTCCTATAGACCACAATGGTTCGTAAGCTAAGATAAAATCATTAGATTTGGGGAGGGATTCTAATAATTGGTTTTTGATATATTCTATATGTTGGTTGTCGTCTCTCGCCTTTTGTTCTTCGCCTATACATATGATCGGTACGATATTATGTTTGATGCATAGCTCTGCTTTAGTCTTGGTGCTTGTATCGTTTTCATTGTTGTATTTGCGTCTTTCCGAATGTCCAACAATACAATACTTTATTCCTAGGTCTGATAGTATCTTAGCTGATATTTCCCCTGTAAATGCGCCGTAAGATTCTGCAATGGAGCTAACATCTTGAGCTGCAAAGGTTAAGTGAGGAAAATTAGTTCGTAAGTAAGCTAAATATAATATTGGCGCTGCAATAATTAGTGAGTCGTAGTTTGTATCTTGGATGTTTTTGCAGAAATTTATAGCTTCTTCTAGCGAAAAATTCATTTTCCAATTGGCTATAACTGGTCTATTCATAAGAAACTACTTGCAGATAGGTTAATAGGTATATATTTTAGACTAAATATTTAAAAAAGAACAATATAAATGTTAGATAAAATTAGAAAAGCGGCCGATAACTTAATTTTTAGACTGATTTTGTTGGTTATTGTTGTGGCCTTTGGAATTTGGGGCGTGAAAGATATGCTCGGCACAGGGAATAATTTTTCCGTTGTAACGTTTAAGAATGCTGACCCTATTAAATATGATGATTTTTGGAAAGCCAAGATGATGCTCATCAAGCGCTTGCAGGCTATGAATAATGTAGTCTTGTCAGAAGATGATATTAAGCAATATCGCATTGACGAGGAAGTCATTAACCAACTTGTAACGCAAAGGTTAGCGGCTCAGTTAGTGGCGGATTTCGATATAGACTTCAGCGGTGATATTTTAGCAGCAATAATCAAGCAAATACCATCTTTTCAAAACAAGGATGGACGGTTTGATTCGGCTCTTTTTAAATCCACAGCTAATCACTTTGGTTTTACTGAGGATCAATATATCGCATCAATTAAGAGCGATCAGTCGCAGAGAATGTTGCTTAATACTTTAGTGTCATCTTATTATGCGCCTAAAATAGTAGAGAGTAATATTATAGATTTCTTATCTGAGGAGAGGGTGATTGATATCGTCTCTATTGATCTAAATAGCGCTAAATATGTGACGTTGGAAAAGCCAACGCAAGAGCAATTAGAGAAGTTTTATAATGAGAATAGCGTATTATTTTCTGTGCCAGAAACAAGGTCTGTAGATTATATTGTTATCGGTGAAAATAATGTTAAACATTTAATATCTGTAACAGACGCTGAGATTAAGCGTTTTTTTAATGATAACCAATCGGAATTTGATAATCAAAAATTTGAGAAAGTAAAGGGGGAGGTCACCAAGGCTTATATCTCTCATAGAACCGAAGAATTGCTATCTGAGTTGATGCAAAATTTACAAGATGAGATTGCCGCTGGTAGCTCTTTGGCAGAGATAGCGCAGAAGTTTGAGCTTAAAGTAAAAAAAATAAACGCTGTGACGGCAGGAGATCTTGTAGAAAAGAGCGATGTTGGCTCTTTGGTGGATGCTATATTTAGCTCGGATGTTGATGAGGTATCGTACCCAGTTGAGATGTCGGATGTAAATAAGTTCGCGATATTTGATGTGAAAAACATTACCCCATCAAAGGTGCAAGACTTTGCAGAGGTCGCTGATGGAGTTCTAAAACAATGGCAAAATCATGCGTATAATGAGCGCAATCTAAAACTGATTGAAGATTTTGTATCTAAAGTGCAGCAAGAGACTTTTGCTAGTAAGGCTGCAGAAATGAATTTATCATTCCAAAGTGCTATAAAGTTAAAAAGAGGAGATATTGAAAATAATGTTCAATTTCCTCCGGAGATGTTGCAATCTGTTTTTACAAATCGCCCAAATATAGTGAGCGCTATCTATAATTCAGGGGATAAAGCTTTTGCTATGGTGGTAAGACAAATATCTCATAACGCAGGCACAAGAAAAGATATTATTAAGAACTCCGGTAAGAAGATTGTTGAAGATTTAAAACACGGATTCGTCGATGAGTTGATTTTATATATGGATAAAAAAGAAAATGTGCGTAAGAATTCTAAATTTTTACCTAAAGAAGAGTGATCTAAAATACAAACTATAGCATTCCCGTAACAGCTTTCAATAATCGCATGCTATGTGGCATTTAAAACTTCACATTTTGGCTAAGTGATTTACGATGAGATCTAATTGATCTTCTAAAATAGAGGGAGTATGGCTTGGCTCAGCAAAAGTAAGGCTGATGATTTTTCTTACACATTAAACTCTCATGATTTTATTCCTGTTGCATGTCACTATGATCCAAATACATTGATCACTAAAAATGGCGAGTTGATACAGATAATACAAATTCATGGTATATATTCTCAAATAGTACGCGATGATTTGGTTAATTTACGTAATATTATTAGGGAAACTATAAGAAAAAACATTGATTCAGATGCTTTTGCTTTTTGGATTCACACTATTAGAAGAAAAGAAAATCTTGATGATCCTGCGCCTTATCCAGATTTATTTTCCGCTAACTTGCATAATATTTGGCGAGATAAGAATTATTGGGACGATAAGTTCGTTAACACTTTGTATATTTCAATAGTATATCATAAGCCTAATCTTAATATATCATCCGTGCAAGCTTTTATGAATTCCTTGTCTACCGGGGTATTAGAGAAGTTTCATGAGGATTATTTTGCTTCAGCGGCAACTAAGCTTCGTAATGCTGTAGATAATATATTGCAAGATTTAGACTTTTTTGGTGTGCGTCGACTTGGTATTAGAACCGAAGGTGATGAAAGTTTTTCTGAGCTAGTATTTTTGTTTAGAAGAATTATTAATCTTAATGAAGCACCGATGCCCATTCCGATCTCTGACTTGTCATTGAGTTTAGCGACGCATGATTATGTGGTAGGTAATAATCAGATACAGGTTAAAGATAATAAGGGTCTTCTTTTTGCTTCGATATTATCCTTAAAAGAATATCATGAAATGTCATCAGATGCGATTGAGTTATTACTTAATTTGCCTATGGAGTTTGTGGCGACTGAGGTTTTTCATTTTATTTCTAAAACGCAGGCTACTGAAAAAATTGCCCATACTAAGTACATTCTTGAGACCAGTCGTTCTGAAGAAATATTACAAGAGCGTGGTATAAATGCGATGTTTGATGCTGATGATGCTGTAATGAATTTTTGTAATCAGCAAATTAATGTCATGATTTTAGATGTGGATAAAGATGTTTTAACAAGTAATGTTGCGCGTGCTTCCAAGGAGCTATCAAAAAGAGGTATAGTGCATGTTCAAGAAGATATAAATTTAGAGCAAACTTTTTGGTCGCAACTACCAGCTAATTTTGCATTTCTTAGAAGGTTAGAGCCTACTATAGTTGATAATGTAGCCGCCCTTGCTTCATTATATAACTTTCCTACGGGTGATTCTAGAGGTCCATGGGGACCAGCTATTACTTTATTTAGAACAGAGCAAGGTACGCCACATTTTATGAATTTGCACGATGATAGAGGTATTGGTCATACTGGTATTTTTGCTCCTGGTGGTGGTGGTAAGACAGTGTTACTAAATTTTTTAATTGCACAGATGATGAAATTTGTACCTACACTTGTTTATATTAATAATAATAATCGTTCAAAGATATTTTTAGATGCAATAGACAGCAATTATAAGGAATATAAGGCCAAAAAATTAGAGATAGAGACAAATCAAAACACTGTCTTTAATATAGATAATCAGGATGATATTTATGATGTGATGGTGAATGTTGCGAATATTTTGGCAACAATGCCAGGTAATGAGCCAAAAGTTCTTGTGGTAGATAATTTATCTCCAGTAATAAAACATCCAGATTTTATAACTACATTTCCTGCCTTACTTGAGTCTTTAACGGCTAATAATGCCATATTGCTATTTTCTATAGATTTAAATGAATATAAAGAAGTGAAGTTTGATGCTTTGCAACAATTATGGGATGAGGCGCTCGGGTGTAAGATTGTATTAGCGCATGAGAATACAGAGCTAGATTTAGCTGATGTTATAAATCTTACTGAAGCTGAAAATCAAAAAATCAAAGATTTTCATGCATTATCTCGTCTCTTTTTAATGAAGCAGAACGATCACTCTATGGTGTTAGAGTTTAGTATTGGTGGTTTTTCTGCTCTTGTTAGAATGCTTTCTTGTTCAGACAAAGACATTGAGATTTATCAACAAATTAGAACTCAGGAGCGTGAAGTAGAAGCAGATTGGATAGTAGATTTATATAATTTTTATAGCAGTAACCCTAGATATGGTTAGAATATTACTACGCTGCATTATATCTGTATGTTTATTGTTTCCTCATTTGTCACAGGCTAATATTTGGGATTCAGTGGGTGCTTGTGTTAAGGATCCTTGCGGATGTGGTTGCTCTAATGTAAATGAAACTTGGAATGGCTCTTCTGAAAGCTATAAACATTATTGTAATTGTCCTCCCTATAATAAACCATCCGGTAGGGCTGGGTGTTTAAAGAAATTCGATCTGCCGGGAGAGGATTCGCAATATTATTTGAAATTTTGTGCGGAGGATCCTGGGGGTAATACTTATTTTAACCCTAAAGCACGTGTTAGGATGCAAGCTTGTAATGTTGGTGCTTGCTGGACCGAATCAATGAATCTTAATTATGATGGTCAATGTACGCAATGGGCTACTCCATATGGTATTCCGTTGCTCAGATTATGTGCAAGAATTGCAGTTCCCGCTTCGTCTAGCGCTAATGGTCAATCTGACGATGGTTATACTAGTCAGGAACATCTTAATAAGGAAGGCGCTACAGTTCCTGATAAGAAAGTGCAAACTACAGCTTATAATTCTGATGGTACAAGCTTTATATCAAGTGTTTTTATAGACCGGCCCAAGCTATGTGTGTATACAGATCCTTGGGCGTTAGATAATCCAGTAGATTTAATGGATATTAATCCTTTGTATCAGCCATTTCATGCTGGCTCAGGTTTGTCTCCTATCGCAGAAATGATGATTACGATAGTAGAGTTAGGTTTAGCTATTGAACAAACTTTACCTCCAATGATGAAAGAAATGGGCATACCGGAATCAGTTACAAAGATGCTGATAGAGATTTGTAACTACTCTGTTGGTATACCAGCCTTTATTCCAGCGCTGAAAGCTTTTGGGCATTTCAATCTCGATGTTAATAATTATTTAGGTGGTGATCACAGAGTATTAGGTTGCCTAGAAATTCCACTGGGGCCATTTCCTCCGCCATATTGTAGCATTATGAAACCTGTTTCGACAGCAGTAACAATAGATCCTATTTGTCCGACTGTTACTCCGGATACTGGTCTTTGTTCTGGCTCTTCTACTTGTACAATACAGCCGGATTCTACTAATAAGTGCGTATCACCTTCCGACTCTCTTCAAACTAATAACGCTATTAATAACATGGTGCGTATTGGGTTTGATAATTTTATACCTCTTTGTTTGCCTGATACTCAAGGTATAACGCCTAGCACCTGTATTAATATTAGTATTAATCCTCCAGGGTTTATTACGGCGTCTCAAGCTCATGGTTTTAACGATATATTACCAGTTTGTGGTTCTTCTCCTTGTGTTTCAACAACCTTGCCAGTTCCTAGTGGCAATAGTGGGTTTAGAATTGTATATGCGATGCAATATGGTGCAACAATTTTTCCTCCTACTTCTTATTATAATAGTGACCCAAACATCCATGATTGCCCAAGCGCGCAGGGTCTTTCTTCTGGAGAGCCGTGTCAGAGTGTATGGGGTATTAATGCCGGTCCTTTTAGGGACGTTGCTTTAACTTTTCCCTCTACAGAATATACA
>CAYTBU010000050.1:7281-9822 GCA_964436105.1 uncultured Rickettsiaceae bacterium
CCAATGCCTCAGGTGACAACAGGCACGGGTGATAATTTTAATCCTACTCTGAATGTGACGCTAACCGTGGGTACAAATAGTACAACTGGTAGTGTGACTGTCCCAACTGTGCCAGCGCATTATACATCTGTTCCAACAGAGCTTAATCTTGCCGGTTTCTCATATACTTCTTTTGTAACCGATAATTATTATAATGTAGCGCCATTTAGTGCTTTAGCAGTTGGAACTCCTGGGGCAGCGCCATCTGCTGGATTTTTATATGGAGCCTATATGGATAGTAATAATAACCTACTAGCTGCGACTACAATTCCATCTGATACGGATAAATATTTATATGGGATGGAGTATGTGAACTCTATTGATCCATCTTTAAATAATAAATATAGAATTGCTAATATCATTAATGGCCCAACACCACAAGAAGCAAAGATATGTTTATCTGGTGTTAAAGTAGATTCTTGTCCAGAAAACCCACGAAATTGCGTATTAGCATATTTAGATAGTAATGGTAAAGTGAGCACGGATCCCGCGCAAAGAATTATACCAAACACTAATAAGATAACATTAACTTCGAGTGAATATTACAATTACTCTATCATTAATGCTAATAGCGCTGCAGTTACTGACTCTATCAATTCTCAAACACAACTTAGTCCAGATGATGTATCTTGCGGCTATTATTTATCTAGCAATGATATTTTGCCTATTCCTTATTCCAACATAACGCAATGCAGTGCTGCTTGTGCTGATGCAAATATAGTGGAATATTTTGTGTCTCCTGACCCAAATCAAAAACTGACGATCTGTAATACTACCGCGGCAGGTGCTAGCACACCTACTTATTGTTATACGCAAGAAGTTGGTTCTTCTTCATGCCAGGTTAGTAAAATATTGACCTTAGCTTACCAGCCACCTGTTGCTACGCCACCAAATACTCCTTATTCATCGAATGTAAGGGGTTCTGCTGTGATAGCTGATCAATTACGTACTTCTGGCTCGTCAGTTAGTTGTCCGGATTTTTTACGAGGAGTGAATTATAGCTATGCTGGCATGAATGCTTGCAGCCCATCTCAGCTTACTTCTTGTACTAACGTGCTTGAAAAATTTTCTTCCACCACTCCTAATACTAATGTAGAGGTCAGGCAATGCTTAGATTCATCATATTGTTATAATAAGACTGTTGGGTCAACTTGCGCACTTGGCTGTACTGGGGCGATGCAGCAACCAATACAAATGAGTTGTACATCCTTCTTATCACTAGTAACTGAGAGGGATTATAGCGCAATTAAATCTTGCTTAAACCCTGTGTGCCCACCACTTTCAGAATTGCAAATTACTTATCCCACGGCTGCTAGTTGCACCTCGACAACACCAACATGTAGCCTTATAGAAACCGTAAAGTCTGGATCATTAGTTGTGCCTGTTAATAATTGCAGCGTCACTTACACTATTAAAGATGCTAATGATCTTGCTTTAGCAAGTGATGTTACGACAAGTTTTTATTGTTATGATCAACCAGATTCTAATTGTACGTTAAATACCACTAATACGACTCGTACCACCTCTGATAATGTTGCAATTGCAAACCCTATAACTAGCCTTCCACCATTAGTTTGCCCAGTAAGTACAACCTACGCCCCACCTTCTGGTTCTTCTTCAAAGTGTGATGAGACGGATTCGTACTTTAATCCTGCTATATGTGGTATACGTAATAAAACAGATGTAGAGAGGGGCCTATGTGCAGGAGTCCCAGCTCTGCCCAATTGCCCATCAGTGAATTCACCAGGCGGAAGTCATGGTCATGCTTCCTGGCTGGAGTCTCAACCAGGAACACAAGTTACAGGATCTTGTCTTACTGGTTATTCTAAAAATTTAGATGCTTCTGGTACTCCAATCGATCCTAAGCGTTATTGTCTAGTTAATCCTGATGCTGCAAATGTTACGGCTGCAGTTGGTTGGGGGCCATTATTTCCTAATAGTGCTTGCGTGCCGAGTCCTACTTGCGCTAAAATTCCAGGTGCACCAGGGAATAACTATACTACTGTGGCTGGCGTTAATGAGTTAGGCGCAACTAGTCCAAATGATTATGCGACTATAAGTTGCATTTCGGGGTACGCTGCGCCATCCCCAGCCACAGTGCAATGCGTTAGAGGAACTGGTGCTAATGCTAATACGGCTTCTTTTGCTAGTTATAGTCTTTGTGCTTCTAATTGTGCTAAAGTATCACCTACATCAGAAAATAACTATACTACTGTAGCTGGATCTAATGCTGATGGTTCGACTAATGTGGGTTCTAACGCTACAGTAACCTGCCTTTCAGGAGCCACGTCTACAGTACAATGTAATCGCGGTACTGGTGCTAATGCTAATACTGGAGTTTTTGCTAGCTATAGCAATTGTGGAACATTGCAATGTCCTACAATTACAGATCCTGGTGTTTGGACCGTATCAGATAGTGATGGTAATGCATCTTGGGCGGCTGTTACTCCTTCTGGCACTACTATTACTGGCGCGTGTAAGTTTGGTTATAAACCAATCTCT
>CAYTBU010000051.1:0-9449 GCA_964436105.1 uncultured Rickettsiaceae bacterium
CTTATTCTCCATTTTCTTTGCTTCCCTCCAAAGTTCTAGCATAAATTCTATAGATTGACCTTTTAAGTGAGCTAATCCTCTTTGCTTTGTAAGTTCTTCAACCTTCGCCATACGCTTTGAGAATTTATTATTCACTAAGCCTAAAGTTTCTTCAACATCAAAACCGGCATAAACACATAGAGAAATCGCTACATGGAGCACATCCCCGATCTCTTCTTGAAGCTTATGAGGTGGGGCATTACTATCTATATCTTCCCTCACCTCTCTGATTTCATCTATCATCTGTTCAAAAATCATCTCATAATTTGGCCAATCGAAACCAAAAATGCGAGCTTTTTTCTCTTCTTCAATCAATCTTCGTAACGGAGTCATATATCAATCTATCTTAAAAATAATAGCATCAGATACCAGGCGCGCGCGCTCGGCGCAATCTGCCTCATCTGCGTCGCCAATAGTTCTATTAACCACCTTGCCTTCTATCCATAAAGTAGACGACCCCCCACCATCAAGATTGAGTGCATCCTTACACTTAAGATCTTTCATTAACACAGCAAGCTCGGGGATAGTCAAACCTTGAGGACCTTTTGTGGCCGCAAATTCTTTCCTCAAAATCTCTTTTAACTCACTTAAGGTAATCTCATCAGCGTGTTTATGATGATATAATTCTGCTAGAATTTTACCCTTCTCTTGCATTAGGGCTTGTATTTCCGCGGCTGTAATTGCGCTTAAATCTCTTTTATATTGATGTTCTACCACCACAATCACAATAGTACCATCAGCTCTCACTCCAAGCGCTGTGCGTGCATGTGGTTTAGTATAAAAAGTATTCTTCTTCTTTGTAATTGAAGAAACAATTTTAGTATTTTGAATCAAAAAAGGAATAGCAGAAATGATGGAGACCTTGGACGTAAGATGCTTTTTAGGATTGGCCTGCGTTAATGATATTGTTCCTTCATTGATTAAAATAAGAGCTTGAGTCTGATTTTTTACCTTATATTCATGACCCTTAATCACTAAAGTCCCGGTAGCTTTGCCGTCCCTGTTCCCACCTATTTCGAAAAAACCACCATTAATTGCAATATCTGCCTCAGAGCGTTTTGCCATAGAGGCAACAGTCTCGCGCCCAAAACCCCCATCATTAGACTTGACTATTTCAGCCCGATATGCTTTCGGGTCAATGGTTACAATATGCATAATATGCTGGCCACTTGTGCGCTTTTCATAAGTGTAAGCTTTAGCCTGCGCAGCTTCTTGGATAGCTAATAATGTAATAAATGCTAGTAGGATTTTTTGTATTTTCATCTGTGAAACGTTTTTAAATTATTTAATTTTCTTTTTTGCCGCTTTAATTGCTGCCCCATATGCAAGATTCATCCATTTTTCTAGCATCTCATCATCTTCTATAACTTCTTGCAAGACTTTAAAATAAGACATTTTTACTTTTTTATCCCCAGCATCATAAGTAAATGTCTCTGATCCCGCTGCTTCAAATATCCTTGCTTCATCTGGGCCGGCTTTAAAATAGAGCTCATTTTCCGCAATCAGTGCAATCATCAACCCGCCTTTATATAAACCATAGCCACCAAACATGGCGCGCATCTTATCCACCCCAAATGGCTCCAACAGATCCTTGATATAACTAGCAAATTGGTTTGAAGGGGGCATGCTTAATGATACCTGTTAAATATTTCTTTTAACTCTGCGATATCTCCCGAGGTGATAGCCCCCAAATGCTGAGTTATTTTCTCTATAGTCCAATCCCACCAGCGCAGTTTTAGTAAAAATTCTATCGTTTCATCGTCATATCTTTTACGAATTACTTTAGCAGGATTACCACCAACTATAGTATAAGGATCTACATCTTTAGTTATTAAGCTATTAGTGCCCAGGATTGCTCCATCACCAATTTTCACTCCTGGCATAATAGTAACGGAATTACCAATCCATACATCATTGCCAATTACAGTATCGCCTTTTACGGCGATACTAATTGGGGCAGAACCCCACGCCCCACCCAAAACTTTAAAGGGATAAGTTGATATACCATTCATGGAATGACAAGCGCCATTCATAATAAATTTTATTCCTGTTGCTATTTGACAAAACTTTCCAATAATCAGTTTATCTCCAATGAAATCAAATAGATAGAGTACATTCCTCTCAAAATTATTAACATCTATTGGATCATCATAATAGGTATAGTCCCCTACAATAATTTGTGGATTATTAATAATATTGTTTAAATATACTGTTCTAGTCACGCCAGCAATAGGATGTAATATTCTAGGATTTGGATATAATATTTTTTCAGTCACAAGCTCTCAATTTTTTAGATATTATTGTGATAATATCACCCAAAATATTAGAAGGCAATGGACTTAAATGAAAAAATACAGGTTAGAAACCGTCATGACTAGGCGCTATTTAGCGCCTAGTCATCCAGTTATAGTCTTCCTAAAGCTTAGTTCAGGATCTCATGTTACTTAGTTTAGATGCCGGGTCAAGCCCGGCATGACCCGTTCACTGGGATTGCCACTTCGGCCTGAAGGCCTCGCAATGACAGCTAACAGCTAACATTAATCACCAAGTGTTCTACCGGCTCTTTTACGTTCATTCGGATCCAAATAACGCTTACGGATACGAATTGATTTTGGCGTTACTTCTACTAATTCATCAGACTGAATATAAGCAATTGCTTGCTCTAGAGTCATGATCACAGGTGGAGTCACAACTACAGCCTCATCTTTACCAGAAGCACGAACGTTTGTAAGTTGTTTTGCTTTCAGTGGATTCACTTCAAGATCATTCTCTTTATTATGCTCACCAATTACCATGCCTTGATATACAGGAGTATCAGGAGTGATAAACATCTTCCCTCTTTCTTGTAAATTCCAGAGTGCATAAGCAGCAGCCTTACCAGTTTCAGTAGATATAAGCACACCATTACGCCTACCAGCGATTTCTCCACGATAAGGTCCATAAGAATGGAACGCGCGGTTCATGATGCCAGTACCACGAGTATCTGTAAGGAATTGACCATGATAACCAATTAAACCACGAGATGGCCCATGGAAGGTAACACGAGTTTTGCCACCACCAGATGGGCGCATATCTTGCATCTCACATTTACGAGCGCTTAAAGACTCAACCACAACACCAACGTAAGCATCGTCAACATCGACCATAATCTCTTCAATCGGCTCTAAAGTTTCACCTTTTTCACCAGTTTGCATTACAACCCTTGGGCGACCAATCGCAAGCTCAAAACCTTCACGACGCATTGTTTCAATGAATACACCAAGTTGTAACTCTCCACGACCAGCAACTTCAAATGCTTCATCATCAGGAGCTCTGCCAACTTTAATCGCGACATTACCCTCTGTTTCATGCATTAAACGGTCACCAATCACGCGTGATGTAAGTTTAGAACCCTCTTTACCCGCCATAGGCGAATCATTTACCGAGAATCTCATTACAAGCGTTGATGGATCAATTGGTCTAGATGGAAGAGGTGCTGATACTTCAGCAGCACATAATGTATCGGCTACTGATGCTTTGGTAATTCCTGCAATAGCAACGATATCACCAGCCATCGCTTCTTCAATCGGTACGCGCTCTAGTCCTCTAAAAGCTAGAATTTTACTCACGCGGCCATTTTCAAGAAGGTTACCTTCACGATCAAGCACTTTAACTGATTGGTTTACTTTTACATTACCACTATAAATACGACCTGTAAGAATACGTCCTAAATATGAGTTATACTCACGAGTAGTCACAAGCATAGAAAATGGAGCATTCTGATCAGCAACAGGTTCTTCAACATGTTTTAAGATCAAATCAAATAATGGGGCTAGGTCTTTTCTCTCATCCTTGAGGTCATTAACCGCCCATCCAGAACGTCCTGATGCATAAATAATTGGGAAATCTAGTTGTTCTTCGGTTGCGTCAAGAGCCATAAATAACTCAAACACTTCATCAACCACTTCGCTTGTTCTCTCATCTGGGCGATCAATTTTATTAATCACAACAATAGGTTTAAGACCAAGAGCAATAGCTTTTGATAATACGAATTTTGTTTGTGGCATAGTGCCTTCTGAAGCATCCACAAGCAATACCACGCCATCAACCATACTAAGAATACGTTCCACTTCTCCGCCGAAGTCAGCATGTCCCGGGGTGTCAACAATATTAATACGACTATCTTTCCACATGATCGAAGTACATTTAGCCAAAATGGTTATGCCGCGCTCGCGCTCGAGGTCATTTGAATCCATAGCGCGTTCGGCTACATTTTGGTTATCCCTAAAAGTACCGCTTTGTTTAAGCATATTATCCACAAGCGTGGTTTTACCATGATCAACGTGGGCGATGATGGCGATATTACGTAAATCCGACATTAAAAACTCATTATCATTAAATATTAAGTGCGCATTATATACTAAAACTTCCTAAAAGTATTGCATATTTTTATATTTCTTGGTGCCCGTTACATCTAGAAGCAAAAATTATTTACCCTCCCTTTAATTTATACCTTGACAGAAGCGCACTTTTGGATAGAATTTCGCTACCATAAATTGGTTTTGATTTAAGACCATATATAGTAAATTAACTTGAATTAGGACTAGGCGTGAAGATGCGAAGCCTATAAATATAGGTAAGCAGAAAGCAACAACGTTCCTAGTTAAAGTTAAGCAACTATTAGTGGGTTTGTAGCTCAGTTGGTTAGAGCACACGCCTGATAAGCGTGAGGTCGGAAGTTCAAGTCTTCTCAAACCCACCATCTATTTCTTATTTTCCTTAATAATATTACATTTTAATTTGAGAAATCACACGATCCGTGATATAAAAAATTCTTTAACTCAAATTAAGCGCAATGTTTATCTTTAAACGTTACATAATATCGAATGTCTTAACCTCTTTCCTAGGCGTAATCTTTACCATTACTGGCCTTGTATGGCTAAGCCAAATAATGAAGCTAGTATTTTTAATCGATCGCGGTGTTGGGTTCCTTGGTTTTATTTACTTAAGTATTTTAATCCTACCATCCTTACTCTTTGCCATCTTGCCCTTTGCCATTACAATAGCTGTAATTACAAGCTATAACCGCCTTAGCTACGAGCGCGAACTAATTATACTCAGTAACTCTGGCATAAACGCTTGGAACATAATAAAACCAGGACTCCTAGTTGCCGGTGCTGTTACGATTTTTAGCTATTTTATCTCATTTTACCTCTTGCCATCTTCCACGCGCCTTTTAAAATCTAATTTAAAGCATTTTCGTAGTAATTATGTAGTAAGTTTAGTGCAAGAAAAAACCTTCACCAATATTTCAAAAGATATTATTTTATATGTTGACGATAAAGCTCCGGGCAACACCTTAAAAGGTCTGATCATCTTTGATGACAAAGATCCAAACCGTAAATCAGTTATTTTTGCTCAATCTGGTAATATTGATTCAAGCGGAGAACATCCTACTCTCAATCTCAAAACTGGCATGAAGCAAGAAATTGACATGGATGGAAAATTAATAAAACTACATTACGATACCCTCTCAGTATCCCTTCACACAGAAGATAGTTGTGATGATACAAATAGCGATAAATGCAATAAAATCATTGACCCACTTAAACGCGACTTAAATGAGCTCTACATCGATGAACTCTTCACCCTCGCGCCACCTGAGAACACGCAGAAACTAAAACTCATCGCAGAGGCTAATCAGCGTATAATATGGCCATTATATGCCTTGGCCCTCTCCTTCCTTACACTTTCTATATTCATGAGCAAACCCTATAGCCGTCGTGGTAATTCTGATATTATCTATAAAACAGCTCTCGCTGGTATCTGCTTTATTGTCTTGCATTTTATATGTTACAACGCCGCCTCTAAAAATATTATGATGAATATTTTTTGTTACATGAATGTTGGATTATGTTTTCTTTTTAGCTATTATATATTAAACCAAACCTTAAATATTAAGCGAGCAAAATAAATGGGCCTAAGTATCAGTCATCTAATCGTTATACTATTAATCATTTTTGTCGTCTTTGGCGCCGGCAAACTCCCACAAGTAATGTCTGACCTAGGTAAAGGCCTTAAAGCGTTCAAAGACGGCATGAAACATGAGGATGATAAGGATAAGGATAAGGATAAGAAGAAGTAAGATAGCGTCATTGCGAGGAGCGTTACGACGCCGCAATCCAGTAAGATAGTCATTTTAACTATCTTTATAGCCCTGTGGGCTATTAGTTATAAGTAAATTCACTTGGATAACCACGGCGCTAAAAAGCTCCTCGTTATGATGGTATGGACGCCAAGGATAAGTTAGGTTAACCTTATCCACGGCGTTATAAAGCGAGGCGCTTTAATGCGCCAATATTATAAACCTTTAAAACATGTGAGGGTCCATACCATGAATAAATATACAATAATTGGAATAGATTTGGCAAAGACAAAATTCTACATTGCAGCACTTAATTCAGAAAATAAAGTAGTAATGAAACAAGCTATTAGTCGTAATGATTTTATAGCAAGTTTAAATAAAATGTTTTCACCTAATAAAACATTCGCTTTTGAAGCTTGTGGTGGATGTCATAACATCGGTCAAATCTTAATAGATGCTGGTCATAAAGTGATCGCCTTAAAACCTAAAGATGTTAAAGCTTATGCAAAATCAAGACAAAAGAATGACATTAACGATGCAATATCAATTTGTAAAGCAGCGTTAGACCCAGATTTAAAGTTGGTACAATTAAAAACCAAAGAAGAACAAGCAGTATCATATTTACATAAAAGTAGACAAAATGTTATTCAACAAAGAATCCAAAGAAGCAATTCAATTATGACTTCTTTGCAAGAATTTGGCTTTATTGTAAATTGTGGCAAAGCAAAATTCGCTAAAGAAGCTAAGGATCATGTATCACAAGCTTATGATGGTGGTTACATATCAGAATACGAGGTCTATCAAGAGCTACTAAAAGATTGTCAGGAAATAGAGCAATTAATAGCAAAAGAAAAAAGCCTAGATAAATCAATTGTGGCCAAGAATAAGGTTTCAGAAAAAGCTAGATTGCTTGAAACGATTCCGGGCATAGGACCAATTAATGCTAGTATATTAAGTAACAAACCAATGCTCTCATATGAGAGCACTAAGGATTTTGCAGCTTCATTGGGATTAGTACCAAAACAAAGCACCACTGGTGGCAAGATACACTTAGGATCTATCACTAAGCAAGGAGATCGTTATGCAAGAACGATGTTAATTCAAGCTGGTAGATCAATTGTTATGAGATCATCTAAGGCTAATCCCCCAGTGAATGATGTGTATAAATTAGTAGCTAGGCTAAAAACAAAAGGCAAACAATTTAATGTTATTTGTGTAGCTGTTGCTAATAAATTGGCTAGAATAGCTTATGCATGCGTGATGAAGCAAAGTGTTTATCAAGCAAGTTAAGTTAGCTATAGCCTAAGCTTAAGTCAATAAAAAGAGTTAAAGAACGAAGGTAAGAGAAGATAATAAATAAGCATTCTGAAACAAATCCGGGCGTACGTCAAGGTACATAAGATACCGTCGTTATGAGAGTATTCTTCAGGATACAAGCGGAATGCAGAAACCATTATGGTACAATTAGATACCGAATATATGACAGCGTCTTAATATATCTCTCAAACTCAACTTCCTTTCCATCTTCCTATTAATTTATTAAAGGCGTCCATATATAACGACAGACATCTCAAAACCATCGAGGTTTGATAAATAGCTTCTTAAATGCTAAAGCTAGGTAAGACCTTTATAATTCTTTGTACTATTTCTTACTACATTTTGCGGCGTAATATTACCTGTTGTTGGAGGGCGTGGATTCTCCTGCTGCATGCCTGCAACTAAGTATTTAGTCGCATCATCTGCACCACCACCTTCAACTAGATTGGGGCTTGCGGCCTTTAATAAAGATTTAGCACCATTCTTTTCCTCCGTTTTACGCTGTTGAATAAATTTGGTAGGTGTATTGCTAGCATACACAACCCGCTCGTTGTCGCTACTACCACTCACAGAATCAGAAATATTTGGGTTATAATCAGGATCAGCTGTTTTATCTTTACCGGACTTAAACCTATTATGGTTAGCACTAAGCACCTTAGCGCCTCCATAATCAACTGGCGTATGTTGAATCACACTATCTAGCCTATTCCACTCATCATCGTTCTTCTGCTTTTTAGCTGCGCGCTCTTCTTGTTCTATTTTTTTTTCTTCTAATTTAAGTATGTCTTCTCGCGTAAGCTGTGGCGCTGGCGATGTAGAATTATTAGGTTTGGCGTTATGCCCCTGTTCGCTTATTAGAAGCATCCTATCCATAGCATCCTTATTTTTTATCTGCTCTCTATATTCTTCAGTTTGCTTTGCTGTTGCAGCAAGCTCGGCCCTAGATACATTTAGTAATTTCTGAATCTCTAATGATCTAGCATCAAAAGCAGTTTGAGGAGTATTTCCAGCGCTTCCTTGAGTTCGGTCATCCGCGCTAGGACCGTTATTAAATATTCTTACAGCTTCATTTAAATGTTTTGCTGCTTCTGCATCATTGGCCTTGTTTGCATTTTTCCTATATTGCTCACTGTTTACGCTACTAAGTTCTTGCTCTGCTAATGCTGCCCTTATCGCACTACCTTTGTTAATCGGAGATAGAGATGTGGTTTTGCTTTTTTTAGCTTGAGCCGCTGCATCCCTAGCCTTTTGGGACATAGGTTTAAAAGTAACAGCCTGACTAGCAGACCTCCGATTATTAGAATTATAACCCTTAGGATTTTGCTCTCCTTCTTTAGGCAATTGTGAATCTGCTATTTTCTTGCTACCTACACCAGCCTGAGCACCAGCCCTATGGAAAAAATTGGTTGTAGGCGTATATGACTGACCCACTCTAGTAATCTTCACCTGATCTCCCGGACCTGTGCTATCAGGATATATTTCTGACAAAGGAGGGTTTGCTGTTGATGACCGCTTAGGTGATCCAATGTCACTATCATCAAAAGGCCTCACCTTAGCAGAACCTGTAACTACACGAGGATCTTTGTTTAACTTACTTAAATCTAGCGGAGGAACTTCTGGACGCTTTGTCGTTGATTCTTTAGGAGTAGTTGGTGGTACAGCCTCCATTACTCTTGTTCTTATTTGAGAGCTTTTACTTAGGCGATTTTTTTGACCTGCGTTACGCTCACTTAGCTCACCACGCATCTTATGCAATTCAGCTTGACCCTTAGCAATATCTTTAGCATCAGGTATAACAGGATCTTGAGGGCTAGGAGAGTCGTCCAGCGTAGTAGGCGATGAAGGAATTATATTTGCAGCTTTTTGCTCATTAAACCGATTTTCAGACTCAATCTGCTCCTGATTGTAATTACGCATTTTATCGTCCAGTGGTGGCCCAGCATTAGGTTTACCGAATAAAGTATGAGGC
>CAYTBU010000052.1:0-9306 GCA_964436105.1 uncultured Rickettsiaceae bacterium
AAGGTGGTCGTACCGTAGGTGCTGGCGTAGTTGCTAAAATTATAAAGTAAATAATCTTTGTAGTCCGGGGGGCGTACGATATTTTATATTAATACGACCTCGGAGACAGCGTTTGTTTAAAAATTAAGGTCTTGTCTATCGTAAGTATAATAAATACAGAAATTTTTCTTGATTTATTTGCTAGGATATGATAGGAGTGTAGCTCAATTGGTAGAGCGCCGGTCTCCAAAACCGGAGGTTGCGGGTTCGATTCCTGTCGCTCCTGCCACTATGTAAAATGAAGTTTTAAAAATGCTAAAAAGCACTAAAGTCTATAAGTTTTATGAACAAGTAAAACAAGAAGCGCGTAAGGTAGTGTGGCCAACTCAAAAAGAGTTAATCACCTTCACTTCTATTGTGCTTCTGGCGGTATTAGTGTGTAGTTTAATATTTTTATTCTTAGATTATGGTATCCATAGCATTATACAAATGTTGCTTGGAATCGGTAATTAGTAAATTTGAGGAATAACAGTGGCACATCAGTGGTATATAGTACATACAATGTCTGGGTCAGAGAAGCGTATTAAGCAGATGATTTTTGATCAAGCTGCAAGAAAAAATATGTCAGATCTTTTTGAAGATGTAGTGGTGCCAGTGGTAGAAGTGCCTGAAATAAAGCGCGGCAAAGAGGTGAAAGTCGAAAAGAAGTTCATGCCGGGTTATATTTTAATTAAAATGGAAATGACGGATGAAGCTTGGCATTTAGTGAAAAGCACTCCTAGAGTTACTGGTTTTTTAGGTAATGGTATTAAACCAAGAGCCGTTCCAGAAGCTGAAGTGCAAGTTATTTTTAGTCAGCTTGAGTCTAAAACTCAAAATGCGACCATTGTAAATACTTATGTGGTCGGTGAGAAGGTAACGGTAATAGATGGTCCATTCGAATCCTTCACTGGTGTTGTAGAGGATGTGGATCAAGAGAAGTCTAGACTTCGTGTGTCTGTTTCGATCTTTGGTCGTGCAACGCCGATTGATTTAGATTTTACACAAATTAGAAAAGATTAATAGGAATATAAAACTTGTATTCTGATATTGTTTTGGAATGTTAAGTTATTTGATTGTAAGTAGGTAGAATTTATGGCAAAAAAAATCGCTGGTTATATTAAGCTAACTATTGGAGCTGGTAAAGCGAATCCATCTCCACCCGTGGGTCCAGCTCTTGGACAAAGGGGGCTTAACATTATGGAGTTTTGTAAAGCGTTTAATGCCGCTACGCAAAGTATGGAGCCAGGAACTCCTACTCCTGTAGTTATTACTGCTTTTGAAGATAAGAGTTTTACATTCGTTACTAAAACGCCACCTGCGTCGCATTTTTTAAAGCAATTTGCAAAAATAGCGAAAGGATCTGCTGCTACTAGAAAAAACGCATCAGTTGGTACAGTAACAATGGATCAATGTAGAGAGATTGCTAAAATTAAAATGGCAGATCTTAACGCGTTTGATATTGAAGCGGCAGCTAGAATTATCAGGGGGTCTGCTGAGTCTATGGGCCTTGATGTAATAGGGGATTAATTATGCAAAAAACAGATATACAAAAACCTGGTAAAACTAAAAATACAAGAGCGGCTCGCGCGAAAGTGAATAATGCTCGCCTATATAATTTTGCTGAAGCAATTACAACATTAAAAGATGCATCATTCGTAAAATTTGATGAAACTCTTGAAGTGGTGATGAGACTTGGTGTTGATCCTCGTCACTCTGACCAAATGGTTCGTGGTGTTACTAATCTTCCAGCTGGTACTGGTAAGAATGTTCGCGTTGCGGTAATTTGTAAAGATGAGAGAGTCGCTGAGGCTAAAGCAGCTGGTGCTGATCTTGCTGGTTCAATGGATATTATTGATGATATTAAAGGTGGCAAAATTGACTTTGATGTTTGTATTGCTACTCCAGATATGATGGCAGCGATTGGGCAAGTAGCAAGAATACTTGGTCCTAAAGGTATTATGCCTAATCCAAAGCTTGGTACGGTAACAACCGATATTGCTACCGCAACTAAAAATGCGAAGAGCGGTCAAGTGGAGTTTAGAGTGGAAAAAGCTGGTATTATTCACGTCGGTGTGGGTAAATTATCATTTTCTGCAGATGATTTGTTAAGTAACGTAAAAACCTTAGTTGGTGCCGTGGTAAAAGCAAAGCCTGCGGGGGCAAAGGGAGCTTACGTTAAAGGTGTATATCTTTCATCAACAATGGGTCCGTCAGTGCAAATTGATGTGGCGACTATAGCAGAATAATAGGCTAATTAAGGAGATTTTAAGGTGTTACGTTCAGAAAAACAGGAATTTGTTGCGGCGTTAGAGGGAGTGTATAAAGAGTCTAAATCTGTGATAGTAACTCACTATCATGGTTTGACTGTATCTCAAATTACGTCTTTGCGTACTGCTCTACGTGAGAAGGGCGCAAAATTTAAGGTAGTAAAAAATACACTCTCTAGTATTGCGGCGCGTAATTCTGGCCTTGCAACTTCAGTCGATATGTTCAGTGGTCCAACCGCTGTAGCATATTCAACTGATGCTGTGGCCGCAGCAAAGGTGGTGGTTGATTTCGCAAAAACCAATAAGAATTTAAAGATTATTTGCGGTGTTATCGATAATCAATTAATTGATGCTGCCTCGGTGGAGCAAGTTGCAAAACTTCCTTCACTAGAAGAATTAAGAGCACAAATCATTGGTATTCTACAAGCCCCTGCTACAAAAATCGCTGGAGTGCTTCAAGCTCCTGCGGCTGGCCTAGCAAGGTTGTTGAGTGCTTATGCAACAAAAAAATAATTAAATTAAAAATCGTATTGAGGTAAACTATGGCAGATTTAGCTAAAATTATAGATCAACTTTCAGCATTAACAGTTATGGAAGCTGCTGATCTTTCTAAACAACTAGAAGAAAAATGGGGTGTTTCAGCTGCTGCTCCGGTTGCAATGGCTGCTGCTCCTGTTGCTGCGGCGTCTGCTGCAGAAGCGCAAACAGAATTTGATGTCATGCTAGTTGCAGCTGGTGATAACAAAATCAATGTTATTAAAGAAGTGCGTGCTATTACGGCTCTTGGCCTAAAAGAAGCTAAAGATTTAGTAGATGGTGCTCCACAACCAGTGAAACAAGGTGTAAACAAAGCTGATGCTGATGCTATCAAAGCTAAGCTTGAAGCAGCTGGTGCTAAAGTAGAAATAAAATAATCTAAGACAGCTATTTGTCTATTCTTAGATTACTAATGAGCTATATATTTAAGCGCATCTTTATGATGCGCTTAAATGGTTATGTGCGAGCTAGTAATTGGCAGAATAAATAAATAGCTATTGTTCGTTTTATTGCCGATATTGGCACGCTGCTTTCGAGCTTTGAGCTCATAGTCTTTTTAACCAGGTTTACATTGGGCCATCGCCTTTTAAAAATCCTAATGGTTAAAGACTAAAATATATAAGTTTTTAAGTCAGGAGACTATATGATGCAATCCCTCTCTGCCAGAAAATCTATTAGAAAAAATTTTGGTAAAGTTAATTTAGTCGCTTCGATACCAAATCTAATTGAAGTGCAAAAAAATTCCTACGATAGGGACTTTCTACAATTAGGCATTTTAGATGAAATGCGTTCTAATAAAGGTCTACAATCCGTTTTAAAATCAATTTTTCCAATAGAAGATCCTTCTGGAGCAGCTACTTTAGAATTCGTGAAATATGAGTTTGATCAGCCTAAATATGACGTTGAAGAATGTCATCAACGTGGTTTGAGTTTTGCTGCGCCTCTTAAGGTTACTCTAAGACTAATAGTGTGGGATATAGACGAAGATACTGGTAGTAAAGAGATCAAGGGCATCAAAGAACAAGAAGTCTATATGGGTGATATCCCATTAATGACCAAAAATGGTACTTTTATTATTAACGGCACCGAACGTGTTGTTGTATCACAAATGCATCGTTCTCCTGGCGCATTTTTTGATCATGATCATGGTAAGACTCACTCTTCGGGTAAAATTCTACATTTCGCGCGTATTATTCCATATCGTGGATCATGGCTTGATTTAGAATTTGATTCAAAAGATATCCTTTATTTTAGAATAGATCGTAAGCGTAAATTATATGCTACTACTTTGCTTCGTGCGCTTGGCATGAGCGATAAAGAGATGTTTGATTTTTATTATGCTTCTACCTCATATGAAAAGAAAGCCAAGGGTTGGGCAACAGGGTTTAACACTGATGCTATTAATGCTCATAGATTAGCGGTTGATTTAGTGGATGCTGATTCAGGTTCTGTGGTGCTCGAAGCCGGTCAGAAAATCACGCCTAAGTTAGCGCAAAAATTTGCTAAAGATGGCTTAATAAATGTGCTAGTCACAGATGATCAATTAATTGGTAAATATCTAGCAGAAGAAATTCAGGATAATACAACTGGTGAAGTAATTGCTGTTATAGGTTCAGAAATTAATAGTGAGATGCTATCTGCATTTGCCACTCTTAAAATTACGCATGTTAGAGTTTTGACGATTAACGCACAAACTGGTGCTTATATTAGAAACACTTTATTTGCTGATAAAAACCAGGATCAAGGCCATGCTTTGATGGATATTTTCAGAGTTCTGCGTCCTGGTGAGCCGCCAACAGTTGATACTGGTAAGGCTTTATTTGACTCTCTATTCTTTGATGATAGCAGATATGATTTATCAGAAGTTGGTCGTATTAAATTAAATGCGCGATTAAATCTGAAAGTTGAAGAAGATAAAACTACTTTAGTAGCCGATGATTTTAAATATGTAATCAAAGTACTATGTGATTTAAAAGATGGACGTGGTAATATTGATGATATTGATCACCTTGGTAATAGAAGAGTTAGATCTGTTGGTGAATTAATTGAAAATCAATTTAGAATTGGTTTAGTACGTTTAGAAAAAGCAGTGCTTGAGAGAATGTCAGCTGTTGATGTTGATGCTGTAATGCCTCATGATCTTGTGAATTCAAAATTATTAGTTGCGGTTGTGCGCGAATTCTTTGGTACTTCACAATTATCACAGTTTATGGATCAAACCAACCCATTGTCTGAGATTACCCATAAAAGACGTTTGTCCGCTTTGGGCCCTGGTGGTCTAAGCCGTGATCGTGCAGGTTTTGAGGTTCGTGACGTGCATCCAACTCACTATGGTAGAATTTGTCCGATTGAAACTCCTGAAGGTCAAAACATCGGTTTGATCAATTCTTTGGCTACTTATTCACGTATCAATAAACATGGTTTCATTGAAAGTCCATATCGTCGCGTAGAAAATGGTAACATTACTGATGAAGTAATTTATCTTTCTGCGATTGAAGAAGGAAATTATAAAATTGCGCAGGCTAATGAGCCACGTGATGACAAAAACAACTTAACTAATGACCTGATTAATTGCCGTATTGAAGAAGGTAATTTCGCGATGGTTTCACCGCAAGAAGTGGATTTTATTGATGTTACTCCTATGCAGGTTGTATCTGTTGCGGCATCTTTGATTCCTTTCTTAGAGAACGATGATGCTAACCGTGCGCTTATGGGTTCAAACATGCAACGCCAAGCTGTTCCTTTGGTTAGAAGTGAAGCGCCACTGGTAGGTACTGGTATTGAAGGCGTGGTAGCTGAAGATTCAGGTGCTTCAGTTGTAGCTCTTCATGATGGTATTGTAGATCAAGTGGATTCAAATAGAATCGTAATTAGAACTACAGAAGAGAAAAAAGATGGTTCACCAGGTGTGGATATCTATAATCTGATGAAGTTTCAGCGTTCTAACCATAATACTTGTATCAACCAAAAGCCTCTTGTGCGTGTTGGTGATATCGTAAAAAGTGGAGAAGTTATTGCTGATGGTCCAAGTACGGATAATGGTGAGATCGCTTTAGGACGCAACGTGTTAATCGCCTTTCTTCCTTGGAATGGTTATAATTTCGAAGATTCGATTTTGATTTCTGAAAAGATCGCTAAGAAAGATGTCTTCACTTCAGTTCATATTGAAGAATTTGAAGTAATAGCAAGAGATACTAGACTTGGTCCTGAAGAAATTACTCGTGATATTCCAAATGTGGGAGATGAGCATTTATCTCATTTAGATGAGGTGGGTATCGTCCATGTCGGAGCGGAAATAAAAGCTGGTGATATCTTGGTGGGTAAAGTGACGCCTAAGAGTGAATCACCAATGACTCCTGAAGAAAAATTACTACGTGCTATTTTTGGTGAAAAAGCTGCTGATGTAAGAGATTCTTCTCTGCATGTGCCGCCAGGTGTAACTGGTACAGTGGTGGAAGTCAGAGTCTTCTCAAGACGTGGTGTTGATAAAGACGAGCGTGCTATTGCGATTGAAAAAGAACAAATCGAAAAATTAGCTAAAGATCGTGATGATGAATTAGCAATTATTGAACATTTTGTTTTCTTGAAGATCGAAGCTTTATTAGTGAAGCAAACAATAGTTACTGGGCCTAAATCAACCAAGCCAGGTGATAAAATTACCGCTGATCTTCTGCAGTCATTGTCAAAAGGTCAATGGTGGCAGCTTGTTGTAGAAAATGCTGATGTCATGAATGAGATCGAGCAAATTCGCCGTCATTATGATGATAATAAAGATCGTCTAAATAAACGTTTCACTAGTAAAGTTGAAAAAATCCAAAGTGGTGATGATTTACCGCAAGGCGCTTTAAAGGTAGTGAAAGTATTTATTGCGACTAAACATAAGTTGCAACCAGGTGATAAAATGGCTGGTCGTCATGGTAACAAAGGTGTGGTATCACGCATTTTACCAGAAGAAGATATGCCGTTCTTAGAAGATGGTACAGTAGTTGATGTTATACTTAATCCACTCGGTCTTCCTTCAAGGATGAACGTAGGTCAGATTTTAGAGACTCATCTTGGCTCTGCTGCGAAAAACCTTGGTCATAAAATCAGTCATATGATCGAAGAATATAAGGATGAGCAACTTGAGATTGGGTCTATTAGAGATTTCGTCAAAAAAATCTATGATAAATCTGATTTTGCTGAGAAAGTAGACAAATTTTCTGATAGTGAATTTTTAGAAATCTGTCAAAGACTTAAGCATGGTATTCATTTTGCAACGCCAGTGTTTGATGGTGCAAAAGTACAAGATGTGAAAGACTTACTTGAGCTAGCTGGTATGGATAAATCTGGTCAGATAGCCCTTATCGATGGTAGAACTGGTGAATATTTTGATCGTAAAGTAACGGTCGGATATAAATATGTGCTTAAACTCCACCATTTGGTTGATGATAAGATCCACGCTCGTTCGATCGGTCCATATAGTCTTGTGACGCAACAACCTCTAGGTGGTAAATCACACTTTGGTGGTCAAAGGTTTGGTGAAATGGAATGCTGGGCATTACAAGCATATGGTGCTTCTTATACTCTGCAAGAAATGCTTACCTATAAATCAGATGACGTGGTTGGCAGAATTAAAAATTATGAATCTATCGTTCGTGGTGATAATAATTTTGAAGCTGGGCTTCCTGAATCATTTAAAGTGATGATGAAAGAACTAAGATCTCTATGTTTGAATGTTCAATTAGAAGAGAGATTGGATAAATAATTTAATTATGAGGGGCTAGTTTGCTCCTCGTAATAATTAAGGTTAAGCATTAGCAATTCAGCACAACGGGCTGGATTGCAGAACTAATATGACTTTTATTTGAGGAAATATTTTATGGCAGAAATGATCAACTTCTACGGCCAAATGGAAAATACACAGCAATTTGATGAAATGAGAATCAATATTGCTAGTCCGGAACAAATTCGTTCATGGTCTTATGGTGAAGTTACAAAACCAGAAACCATTAATTATAGAACCTTTAAACCTGAAAAAGAAGGTCTATTCTGTGCTCGTATTTTTGGTCCAGTAAAGGATTATGAATGTCTATGCGGTAAATATAAAAGAATGAAATATCGCGGCATTACTTGTGAGAAATGCGGCGTGGAAGTGACAAGCTCGAAAGTGCGTCGTGAACGTATGGGCCACGTTGAACTTGCGGCTCCAGTAGCACATATTTGGTTCTTAAAATCTTTGCCATCTCGTATTAGCACTTTGCTTGATATGACGCTAAAAGATCTAGAAAAAATTCTATATTTCGAATGTTATGTCGTCGTAGATCCAGGCCTATCTAGTCTTCAAACTGGTGAAGTTTTAACAGAAGATGCTTTTATTAAAGCGCAAGATGAATTTGGTGAGAACACCTTTGAAGCCCTAATTGGCGCTGAAGCAGTTCGTCGTTTGCTTGGTGATCTTGATTTACCAGAATTACAACAAGCATTACAAAGTGAATTAGTTGAAACAACCTCTGATGCAAAACGCAAAAAGATTGTTAAACGTTTAAAACTAGTTGAAGATTTCTTAGGGTCACAAAATAAGCCAGAATGGATGGTGATGACCGTTCTTCCAATCATTCCACCGGAAATCAGACCGCTTGTGATGTTAGATGGTGGCCGTTTTGCTACCTCGGATCTGAATGAATTATATCGTAGGGTGATTAACCGTAATAATCGTTTAAGAAGATTGCTAGAGTTAAAAGCACCAGATATCATTGTACGTAATGAAAAACGTATGTTACAGGAATCTGTTGATGCATTATTTGATAATGGTCGTCGTGGTCGCGTAGTAAAAAATACTAATAAACGCCCATTCAAATCTTTAAGCGATATGCTAAAAGGTAAAAATGGTCGTTTCCGTCAGAACCTTCTAGGTAAAAGGGTTGATTTCTCTGGTCGTTCAGTAATAGTAGTAGGTCCAGAGCTTAAATTGCATCAATGTGGTCTACCAAAGAAAATGGCTCTTGAGCTATTTAAACCTTTTGTTTATTCAAGATTAGAAATGTATGGCATCGCAACTACCATTAAAGCTGCAAAGAAAATGGTTGAGGCAGAGAAGCCAGAAGTTTGGGATATTTTAGATAAAGTTATCAGAGAGCATCCGGTTCTTCTTAACCGCGCTCCTACTCTTCACCGTCTTGGAATTCAAGCATTTGAGCCTTTGTTAATTGAGGGTAAAGCGATACAGTTACATCCACTTGTCTGTGCGGCATTTAATGCTGACTTTGACGGTGACCAAATGGCAGTTCACGTACCTCTTTCAATTGAAGCTCAGCTTGAAGCTAGGGTGCTGATGATGTCAACTAATAACATCCTAAGCCCTGCGAATGGTCGTCCAATTATCGTGCCAGATAAAGATATCGTACTTGGTTTATATTATTTATCTTTAATTCTAGATAATGAACCAGGTGAGGGCATGTGTTTCTCTGATATGAATGAAATACATCATGCCTTATTTAAT
>CAYTBU010000053.1:0-8960 GCA_964436105.1 uncultured Rickettsiaceae bacterium
GCCTCTCATCTCTACTTTTCCGGTTGCGTTCACGCCAGAGCGACGCCATAGGTGGCGAACTAAATCAGTAAAGGCGATTTTATCGCCCTCCTTTTTTTTCTCCTAATGTGTTATATTTAATCATATGGCAAAAACTTCTTATGTCGATTTAGCCCCTGAACTTAGTGATCAATATTTTACTGGCTTACAGCCTGGTGATCGTTTCACATTTTCTCGGATTGGTCGTAAAAATACTCTAATATCTCGTAAAGCTAAAAAAGGTATTTCACAGCGATCTCTTTTGTCCGAAATTTCTGCGGCTTGGTTTGGTGATGCTCTTGGTGATCAATCTGCTTGGAATGATGCGGCAACCTATTCTAATATGACAGGTTGGCGACTTTTCATCCAAGATTATTGTGCTAGGCGAGTTAATGATCTTCCTGATCTCGCCACTCCTAGTAATTATCATCAGTCTTGGGTCGGTAATATTCACATTGAAGCGCCAGCTTCTGAATGTAAATTGATTCAAGCTCATCCGCGTAATTACTATATTATGCGGAGAGTTACTGGCACTAAGTCGATGTATAATCCAGTTTTGGTTACTGAAAATTTTTCTTTGCCTCTGGAATTGTCGCTTTCATACTCATCTAATCTTGAAGTTGTTGGGCCGAATCCTTTTGCTAAATTTTACGCTGAAATTTGGTACACCTATCAAGGTCTTAATCTTTCTTATTTGCTTGAAATTCCTCTTGATTTTGTCACTGACTGGACTGTTGGCTCTAATGAAATCAGCTATTTGCAAAGTTATGTTGTTGGCTATAATTTATTTATTCATCTTAATGACTTGCGCGGTGATTTATATTTTGATAATATTCATGTGTTTCATAGCGGGCAAAATTGGTGTCGCGATCCTTTCTGTAAAGATATTAATCAAGGTTTTACGAGGAATTACTATCAAGTTTCAAAACATTGGGCGGCAGTTATTGCTCCCGAAGGCGTCTTATTTGAATCTGTTTATAAAGATTTTTGAGTTTAATTTAATTTTATGACTAGCTATCCTGGGGCGATTTATTCGCCACGAACTAAAGAAAATAAACCGGGCGTTGTCTATGATGCCGGCCAGACTACTAAACTTTTTGCGGAAGATGTTGTTAAAGATGATGATGAAATTGTCGCCATTGAAACCGAGCTTGGTGTTAATCCTAAAGGAATTTATGATTCTGTTGCCGACTTTTTGCAAGATTTATTGACTTCTGTTGGCACTATCGTTACTACTTTTTTGGGTCTGTCTGATACTCCTTCAAGCTATACTGGTCAAGGTGGTAAAGCTGTTTTTGTTAAACTTGATGAGACTGGTTTGGAATTTGATGATGCTGCTTCTGGCTTAACTAAAGCGACTGGCGCTGAAATTAATACCGGTACTGATGATGATAAATATGTTACTCCTAAAGCCATTGCCGATAGCAATATTGCATTTTTGGCTGATCTTCCACCTAATCAAGGTGGTCTTTATGGATTTAATGTTGAAACTTTGTCGGCTGGTAAGACCTTGACTCCAAATACTGATAAAATTTATCAAGCGTTAAATGTCAATGGTGCTAATCGTATTATTACCCTTGCTACTGCTGGTGCTACGCTCGGTGATCGATTCTATATTTTCAATAGTGGTACTTATACTGCTGCATATTATCTTCAGATTAAAGAGTCTTCAACTACTATTGACAAAATTTATACTGCTTCTTCTAAGTTGTTTATTTTTGATGGTACTCATTGGATTGGTGCTGATAATGGCTCTGGTGATTTTGGTAGTACGATATATAATACTGCTATTGGTAATCTTTCTGCTGCTTATAATTTAGGTGCTGCTTTTGGTGCTTCCGCTCTTGGTCATACTGAGGGTGCTGCTCTTGGTGTTCTTGCTTGGGGTTATAGTCAAGGCGCTGCGCTTGGTCGATCTGCTAATGGAAATGGTGAGGGTGTTGCTGTTGGTTATACTACGCAGGGTAGGACAAAGGGTATTGCTGTTGGTTTTCAAGCTAGCAGTAATGATATGGACTATGGTATTGCTCTTGGCTACAATGCTAAAAACTTTAGAAAGGGTGAGACTACGACTGAAATGACTGGCTCGTCTTCGCAGTATAATAATCAAATTTCTGTTAGATTAACTAAAACTACGACTAACAATACTCCTATTGAGCTTCTTTGTGCTGGTCTTTCTGGTCAGCGTTTGTTAATCCGTCCAAGCTCTGTCCTCGCTTTTCAAGCCTTGATAGTTGCTCGTGATAACGTTGCTGGTCAAGGTGCGGCGTATAAGGTTGAGGGTGTTATAAAACGAGATGCCTCCAATAATACTGCTTTAATCGGTACGCCGACCGTCACTGTCATTCAAGAGGAGGACTCTGCTTGGAATCTTACTGTCGCTGCTGATGATACTAATGAGGCCCTGGTGTTCACTGCTACCGGTGACGCTTCTAATCCTACTCAATGGGCCTGTGTTGTTACTGGAGTCGAAACCCACTTTTAATTTATAATCTCTATGCCGTTACTAACATGGGGCGACTTGCTCAAAGCACAAGATGATAACGAAACAATCGAGGAAGCAATCGCCCGAATCGTGCAGGAGCATGATGATGATGCTTCTGCTCATCTTGATACTGGTCAGTCTCTACAATCTCATAAAGCCTCTGAAATTATTGATCACTTAGCACGCTCGGTTTATCGTGATAAATTAATTTTCAATCGCTTTCAGTTTGACGAGTTCTTTAATACTCTTGATTCTTGGCAGAAGTCCTCTGGTGTTACTCTTATTGGCATTGGTGAGGTTGAATTTGTTACCGCTGCAACTACTAGCAATCGTCGAAATCTTTATACTAATCCTGGTGATTCTAATCAAGAAGGCGGTGCTAATGTCAATGATCCTATCTTTGAAACTCGTGTCAAGATTGCTCAAACTACTAATCAAGAGATTTATATTTTGCATGGCGATCCTGATGTACCTAAAGGCTGGGGCTTTAAAATTGCAAATGGCACTCTGTCCTCATGTTATTATGATGATACTTCTACGGAGCAACTTACGACAATTTCCGGAATTACTTTGACCGACTGGAATATTTATCGCGTGGAATTTGTTGATGGTGTTTCAGTTAAATTTTATGTCAATGGTGTCCTCAAGGTCACTGTCACTGATGATATAGATAATGCTTCTGGAACTTATATGTGGTATTCAATTAAAACTACAGCTAACGCTGCTAAAACTATGTATGTCCAGTCATTGCATTATGACGAGGAGTACAGCCAATAAATTATATGGAATTAACCGCCTTATCTGGTTCACAATTTCCCAAATCTGTTACCCCATTAGTGGAAAGCGCTCGCGAATCAATCGACATTATTGTTTTTGATTGGCGTTGGTATCCTCATGATGCCGGCGCTTCTTGTCAGCTTTTTAATTCGGCTATTATTCGTGCAGCTCAAAGAAAATTAAAAATTCGCGCCGTTCTTAATAACGATAATATCATCAATATTCTTAAATCAAACGGCATTGAAGCCAAGCGCTTGATCACAGCAAAGCTGGTTCATTGCAAATTTATGATTATTGATTCTAAGCATGTTGTCGTTGGCTCTCATAACTACTCGGAGTCAGCTTTCTGCAAAAATCTTGAGTTTAGTGTTATAATAAAAGATGTTCCAGATATTACTCAATTCAATGATTTTTTCAATCGTGTATGGTCTTAGTAAAGTCGCCATTGCTTAGTAAATCAGCTAGTGGCACTATTGGTGAAAATTTAACTTTCTCACTCCGAGATACTGGTCAGCAAGTCCGCTTTCAAAAAAAGCAGAAAGATATTTTCACTGTGCCTCGTGAAATTCAGCGTACTTTATATCGTGAAGCCTATGAACAGTGGAATTTGCTAGATAGTGAGGACAAAACTATGTGGTCAAGAATGGCTCAAAACAAGAAAATGACTGGTTATAATCTATTTTTGAAGACCTATCTTTTGACACAAAATGCACTCTCATACTATGGCCAATCTGTCTTTGGCGTTTCAATATACGGTAATTCTTAATTACTTGACTATTTTTTATTTATGTCTAAGGTCTTAGGCGCTCAAGCTCCTTATGCTGTGCGTATTCGTAAAAAGTTTGGTTATAAAGAGTTTGGTGCTAAGGCTTCAATTTTCGGCGAGGCTATTTTTGGCGATACTAATTTCGGTAATGTTGATGTTCCTGACATTGATCCTAACTATGGAATCTACCAGCTTAGGCACTGTAAAGAGGGCTTAATCTCCGTCCGCATGCGTTTCTATACGCCTTATAATCCACAAACTGAATTGCAACAAGCCAATCGTAACAAAATGACTTTAGCGGTTGCTGCATGGCAAGTATTGACAAGTGAGGAGCGAGCTGTATATAATAAGCGTGCCATTGGAAAACATTTCAGTGGCTACAATCTCTTTTTAAGAGAGTACATGCTGTCTTTATAAAGTGTCGAGCGTGTATCAAACTAATGACTTCTATAATTATATGGCAAAAGTTACTGGTCCATTGTACTCCATGAGTGCTAGTGGTAAACTCGCCGACGCTATGGTGTTTTTCGCTTGGAAAGGCGTTAACGTCGTTCGTGGTTGGGTAAAGCCGTCTAATCCAATGTCTTCTGGTCAAGGTGATCAGCGTTTGGTGTTAGGTGGTACTGGTCGATCTGTCGGTAAAATTAGACCTACTTTCTCATTTGCTCAGCAACTGATCGATCTAGGCTTAATCCCGGGTGGTCAGACCAAGCAGTCTTTCTTAGTCAAGTATATTATTGATCATTACATCTACGATTCGTCCACTTATGCTGCCATGTTGGCTGCCTTAACTGGTCACACCGCTTACACCGCGTGGCAAGCTGCCGCCGATTCTCTCGGTATCGTAGCGTTTGATCTTGACTATGCTGGCTATGCTCCATACAATAAAGCTTTGGGTCTTTACTTGATTGCAAAATCAGCTCAAGCCCTCGGTTTCGTTGGTACTCCGTATACTACCGCTTTGGCCTCTTGGGTCACTGCCGATATTAACGGCATGGTCGCTGACTTTACTTCCTAATTTTTAGGTCTTAAAATTAGTCAAGCTGCTCTATCATCGTGATATTAGGGACTATCTCTCATTGAGATAGTCCTTTTGTTTTTTTCTATTCCGTGTTATAATACCTGTGGATAACTTTTATTAATTTAATCTACAAAGATATGACAGAGAAACAATCAGAACTCTTCCTAAGACTTGAGACCAATGTTGAGCATTGCCTTCAGGAAGATTTAAGAGATGAGCTTAAGCGTAACATTTTTGATTTAAAAGAAGCTGTTGGCGCTCAAGAATAACTCTAAGCCGGGGATTGTTTTTTCAATCCCCTTTTATAATTATTTTTTCTTTTTATGACAGATACAACTATAAAAGAGTGTGAGGAGTGCCAATGCTCCCCAGTTACGATCTATCAGACATCTCCTGACTTTGATCGTCCGCTCTATTTTTGCTCTAAGCCTTGTTACTTGAAATTTGCAACCGAAAATACTTACAAGGCTGGATTTCCTCGCTTAGTTAAAACAGGTAAAATTTTAAGGTAATTTTATGAATCAATATGACAAGCTTCAACAAATTGAAAAGCCAAAAGAAACTAATTATTCTCAGCAAACATCGCTCATTGCGTCGCTTTGTAAGGGTCGTGTTGCCGATCTTGATTGTGGCTCTGGCCTGCTTTCTGATTTTTATTCTGGTCAATATGACGGCTTTTCTTCCGATAAATTGGCCATTGAAAACGCTAATACTCTGCGTCGTTCTAGCGCCGATTTTTATGAAATCGATTGGGTAGATTTACCTGAATTTAACATTTCTAAGTATGATACAGTCATTTTTAATGCTCTTACTCTACAGGGTATTGAAGCTTTTTTCACTTCTCCTGATCTTTTCTCTCGTATGGCTCCTGGTTCCCGTCTCATTTTGTCTATTCCTAATCAGTCTGATCTTCAATTCAATGCGGCTGATCGTGACTTTACTTTCCCGAATTTGCGAAAGAGCTTTAGCGCTTTTGGACGGGTTATTTTCCATGATCATGAAAATATTGATCAAAATATTATAATGACAGTAGATATCGGTCAAAAGGCTGTTAATGATATCTCTCTGGTCATGGTTGTGAAGAATGAGGCGCTAGGTTTAAAGCATGCAATTATGTCCTGCATTGGCTTTGTGGACAATGTGGTGGTCTATGTTGATCGTTCTAGTTCCGATCATACCGCTGCCTTTGCCGAGCTTTATGCTGATGAAACTGCTTTTTTTGATTGGTCTGATGACTTCTCTGCTGCTCGAAACCTCGCCCATCAAAATGTAAAAACAAAGTGGATTTTATTCTTGGACGGCCATGAATTCGTCAAGCAGGCTCCTGATCTAGAAAAATATTTGAAAGTTGAGTCCGCTGGCTTGCTTTGCACTGTTGAAATGGATGATAATTCTTCTTTCCGCAGTCCTCGGCTTTATAAGACAGGTAATCAGTTTGAGGGTGCTATTCATGAGCGTGTTAAACTAGACTCTGTATTTGCATATCCTGGCTTTATCGTCAAGCATGATAGGTTAGGAGCGCAGTCACAGGAGGGCATTGATGCTCGTTACCGCCAAACTGATGATATGGTTCCGAGGATTTTGGGCAAAGCTTATAAAGACGATCCTAGTAATATTAGGGCTTTATTTCATCTTTGCTCTTACTATCAGTCCCGATCTAATTACCCTCTAGCGCTCAAATATCAAACGCTTTATTTGAAAAAATCTAAGCTTACTCAAGAGCGTTGGTTTGTTCGTTTTAATAGATCTTTGTGCTATTTGAATGAAAATAAACTTTTCCGCGCGCTCTGGTCAGCTCAAGACTGTGAGAAAGAAATGCCTGCTAGGTGGGAAACCCAAAAACTTTTTGGCCTAATTTATTTCAAGATGAAGCGGTATAGTCAGGCTATGGATTGCTTTGTAAATTCTCTTGAGCCAAATCGTTTTGACACTGTTTATAAACCCTGGGCCCGGGAAGATTCATCGACTTTTAATATTGTCGGCGAGTGTCTTTACCAGCTTAGGGATTATTATAAAGCTGCTGAGGCTTTTCTTCGCGCGTCTGAGCTCGCCCAGATTCCAGAGTTCAAAGTTTTATTTAAAAAACGCAGCGATTTGATGTATAAGCTATCAGAGCAAATTCAATAAAAAAAGTGGCGGATTAGACCGCCACTTTTTTATTACTTGTAATATAATTTAGCTTTTTCTTTACATCCTCTATCATCTTTGCACCACCATTTTTGCTGCCCCCATTTTGTCTTTACGGTTTTTTTTAACTTTAAAATTTTCGTAATTGTTATCATGTATTCTTCTGATCTACTCCGCCCGCAGGCCGCGCACTTGTGGCGTTTTTCCGTTATCATAATGTTTCGCTTTCGCTATTAAGGACTACTTCTTGCTCTGCTAATTGATATTTTTCGTTGCTATTTTTAATAAATTTAGTCTCAACATTGGTTAATTTAGCAATTACTTCTTTACCCATGAAGCCGCCCATGAAAGCTGTTATTAAGGATCCGTCAATCAATACCCCGGAAAATCCACCAATTATTGCGCCGCCAATCCAGCCCAAAAACAATTTACCTCCAATTTTTTTTGGAAGTTCTATACTGTTGTCGTTTAATATGTCTGCAATGAAACCACCGCACATTCCCGCCAAAAATATTAGTGGAATTACGTGATCATTAACTAAGTAGCTTAACATTTTAAGAAGTATAAATATTTAATCCTCTGACCTGTTGCCATTAGGGGCACTCCCCACGCGTAAAGATTTAAAATCCTGCGTAGAGGTGTGCCCCGAATGACTATAATGAGGTTTTTACATCCCCTGACCCCGCTGTTTAGAGCTGCGGGAGCCCAGCCTGTTCGGGTCTATCAACTTACCAACTGCACTTTGCAATCGGGCATTGCCTGAGATAGCCCCAAGATATGACAATGCTCTTTATAGTCGCAAGATAGATTAAACACTCAACGACTGATCGATACATGGTATAATAACATGACTACTAATATTATGGTAGCTTGGTTATAATACTACATCTTGTGTTATAAATTAATCTATGCTACTATATGCAGTATTACTGAGGCGACCTAGGATTTTATGTCTTGAGTTTTCCACAGGCAATCAACCGACCGAGATAGCCCTCCAAGTCGGTTTTTTGTTTGCTTAAAGTCGTTTTTCGTGCTATTCTATACAAAAATAATAATTATATGATCTACCCATTGACCAATTGGCAAAAACTTAAAAGGGGCTATCTTTTCAAAGAAAAAACATTCTATTCGCCTGCTCATTTAGGCTTAGATGTGATTGCGCCTGTTAATACTCCAGTTCTTGCATGGCAAGATTTGACTGTTATTAAATCGTGTTATGGCGTTGAGGGCGGCTATACTGCTTTTGTTAAATGCCCAAATAATAAGCGTTTGTTTAGAATCTTACACCTTGAATGTCTTGCTACTGTCGGATCATACAAGCAAGGTCAGACCTTTGCTCGTGTTGGTAAATCTGGCAATTTGTGCAAAGGTGCTCATTTTCATATTGATATTAGTAAAAATGGTGTGCTTAATTTGAAAGATTTATCAAACTTTGAGGATCCAGAATTATATTTTAAAACTTTCGTTAATTGATCACGATTTTTTTATATCCGTCGCTCCTGTGGCGCGTTAGCGCCGCTGAGTGACCCCCGTGCCGGAGCGAAGTATGTTTAGCGTGAGGCGAAAGCCTCGGAGAAGAAGCCCGGCGAGCCTGTCACTTTTAGCGTGTTTGCCGGCGTAATCTCGTCCGTCTAAAAATGTATTTCAGCTAGTCTACGCTGTCGTGTCCCCGCCAAGCGGGGCAGACTAGCGTTTTTTAATATCTCCCTCTAAATAGCCTTTAGGCTTAGGCCGTGAGGCGCCGTCGTCGGCCGTGAGGCTTTTCG
>CAYTBU010000054.1:0-8912 GCA_964436105.1 uncultured Rickettsiaceae bacterium
GCCCTCCACCCCCTCCTCCGAAGAAAGGACAAGCAATATAACCCCACTTACTAAAGGCAACCCGAACAAACGTTTGATTGCCTTTAGTCTATGAAACACCATCATAACCAGGAATCGTCATAATGAGGAGGCCATCTTAGCCGACGTAATTATCCAGGAAAAAAATACAAAATATAAAGCTAGATTGCCCGAGATCACAGATCCCTCGCAATGACGACAGTGCCTCATGACGTCGCTCTTCGGACCCGTACAGGTGATACCCACTCCTAAAACACTAAATAATTGACCAATTATAACAAAAGTACTATAGTATGTTATGAATCAATATTAAATAGTACGACGATGAAGCATCTTTTCTTATCCCTTCTCTGCTTATTTGCTCTTAACTCTTGCGGCTCATCATCAGATGAAACCACCTTAACTGTTGCAGTATCGGCTGACAATCCACCTTATGAATTCATTCAAGATGGTAAAATTGTTGGGCTAGATGTTGAAATCATCGAAGCATTAGGAGCGGCACTGGGTAAAAAAGTAATCATCAAAAATCTAGATTTTCCTGGCTTATTCCCAGCCCTCTCAAGCAAAAACATAGATTGCGTAATATCCGCAATCTCAGTAACCGAAGCCCGCAAAGAACATTTCGATTTTACGGATGTTTATGCATCCTCTCCAATGTCTATGATTGTCAGAGATGCTGATGGCTTTAAAACTATTGACGATTTAAATGGCAAAACCATTGGCGTGCAACTTGGCACCACTTGGGAGATCGAAGCAAAAAAAATAGCTGAAAACTATCCAGGCACGATCATTAGATCTCTCTCCAACAACCTAGTTTTAATTGAAGAATTAAAATCAGGCTCAGTTGACGCCGTGCTGCTAGAGAAAATGCAAGTAGCTGAATTCATTAAAAATAATAGTGGTTTAAGCTTCTTTGATCCGGCCGGACTTAGCTCTGATTTTGCTATTGTGCTCAATAAAGGCTCCGACCTTTTGCCAAAGTTAAATAAGGCTATTGGCGAATTGCAAAAAAATGGAAAGCTTGAGACGATCATAAATCGTTGGCTCAAAACAGAATAATGAAAATTTCTTCTGAATATTTTAAGAGAATAATGAGCCATTTCATCTCTGGCGTCACCATTATTTCAACGAAAGATCATGAAGGGAAATTCTTTGGCCTCACCGCCAGCTCTTTTGCCTCTCTTTCACTTGATCCACCCTTAATATTATTCTGCCTGAGCTCTAACTCTAAAAGCTTGCTGCCAATCGAGACTAGCAAAATATTTGCAATTAGCATACTTAGTGAAGATCAAGCAGATATCTCTGACCACTTTGCTAAGCATAAAATCGATAAATTCACTGATATAGATTACAACCTCGGCGCCTTTTCATCTTGCCCACTAATTACAGGAGCAAATTGCTGGATTGAATGTAGTTTATATGCTAATTATGATGGTGGCGATCATCGCATCATCGTTGGTAAAGTTGAAAACCTTATAACCGGTGAAGCAAAGGGACCACTCGCTTATTACGATAGAGATTATAGAAAAATATTATGATTAAAATTGGTATTTATGGCGCAGCTGGCAAAATGGGCAAAGAAATAACATCAGCTTTAAGTCATAATGATAAATGTACATTAGAATATGCCTTCACCAGAGAAGCAGGAAATATCGATGATTTATGCATCAAATCTGATGTTGTAATCGATGTTTCTTCCCCAGAAGGAACTTTGACCTTACTTCCTTACGCAAAGAAACATAATGCAAAGCTACTAATCTGCACCACAGGCTTTACTAAGGCGCAATATCAACAATTAATTGAAACAAGCAAAAAGATAGCGCTATTACACGCAGTTAATACTAACTTCCTAGTCAATATATTAGAATATCTAGTAAGCAAAAGTGCAAAGATCCTTGGATCTGAATATGATGTGGAAATATTAGAATCACACCACGGGGCAAAAAAAGATGCTCCATCTGGTACCGCACTTAACCTTGGGCGCTTAGTGAGCGAAGCCAGGGGGCATGATTTTATTCCCCATGATCATCAAAATGGCATACGCCCCATAAATGCAATTGGCTTTTCGGTTATACGTGGAGGCACCCTTCCAGGGCAGCACCAAGTAATGTTCATTGGACAAAATGACCAA
The DNA here is from genome assembly GCA_964436105.1 of uncultured Rickettsiaceae bacterium. Classification (GTDB taxonomy): domain Bacteria; phylum Pseudomonadota; class Alphaproteobacteria; order Rickettsiales; family Rickettsiaceae; genus JAGOJE01. The sequence continues at coordinate 2,150 of CAYTBU010000054.1, forward strand.
ATAACCTTATCTCAAGCCTCACAAAACCGCATCGGTTACGCAGAAGGCGCAATTAAAGCCGCTACATGGCTAGCATCAAAGCCAAAAGGGTTATACAAAATGCAGGATATCTTTGATTTTGATTGATAGTGATTACAAAAAGCAATTAACTATCACCCAGCACGACAATTCAGAAAAAACAACTTGAATTTTACAAAGCTTTTGATATGATGCTCACCTTATGTGTAAGAATTCTGCAGATTTTTAAGGAGATATATAATGAGTGAAATAGTAACACTCCCAGCTGAACTACGTACTGATCTTGGCACCGGTGCATCAAGAAATGTTCGCCGCGAAGGCAAAGTACCAGCAATCATATATGGACCAGGTCATCAGCCTATGTCTGTTTTGTTGGAAGAAAAAGAAATCACTAAGCTTTATCGCAAACATGGTTTTAAATCAACCGTGATTGAATTAGATGTTAGCGGCAAAAAACATAAAGTTTTAGCACAAAGTGTACAATTAAACCCTATTACTGATATTGTTCGTCACGTAGACTTTATTTTCTTGTCAGACAAAGTACAAAAAGTAAATATCCCAGTGGTGTTTGAAGGAAAAGAAAAATCTCTTGGTATTAAAAGAGGTGGTTATTTCAACGTTATTCACCGTAGTGTTGCAATGCTATGCGATGTGAAAAAAATTCCACAAGATATCGTAATCGATGTAGTGAACATGGGTATTGGAACTTCTATTTTTGCACGTCATCTAAAACTGCCCGCAGGATGCGAATTGGTATCTAAAAAAGATTTCGTAATTGCTTCTATCACGGGTCGTGGTGGTAAAGCTGATGCGACAGAAGACACAGCTGCTACAGCAACTGCTTAAAGATAGACATCGTCATCACGAGGCGCTCATGCGCCGTGGTGATCCAGGAAAAACTGGATGGCCACGGCGGTCTAATGACCTCCTCGCCATGACGTTTCCCTCTAATCGAACCGAAATTATTGATTGCGGCAAAAAAATTACCACGGCAAAAGCCCCCTCTTAAGCAGTGTGAATCCCTTTAAAATAAAATATAACTATGATGCTAATAGTTGGCCTTGGTAATCCTGGCAAAGAATATATCAATACTCGCCATAACGTTGGCTTTTTAGCAATCGATATCATAGCTCATACCACAAACCTCTCCCTCGCAGATAATAATAAATTCAGAAGCGCAATTGCTAGCGGTGAAATTGCTAATCACAAAATGATCCTAGCAAAACCAAGTACTTTTATGAATCTATCTGGCCAAGCAGTACAGCTAATATCTCACTATTATAAAATTCCAACCTCAAATATTGTTGTAATTCATGATGATATTGATCTAGAACTTGGACAAGTAAAAATCAAATCTGGTGGTGGACATGCTGGTCATAATGGTCTAAAATCAATCGATAATTGCCTTGGCAATAGCTATTGGAGAATACGTATTGGAGTTGGTCGTCCAAAACACAACCAGGATGTTGCGGACTATGTATTAGATAATTTTTCTAAAGAAGAAAAAATAATCATTGATGATATAATACATAAATTAGGACAAAATATCGACCTGATACTTACAGGTAAAATAAGCGAACTGAGCTTAAATAAAGCATAATCACTATTCTTAAAGGAAAATATATGGGATTTAAATGTGGCATTGTTGGCCTACCAAATGTAGGTAAATCAACATTATTTAATGCACTTACTGCCACTAGGGCGGCAGAAGCAGCTAATTATCCATTCTGTACGATCGAACCAAATTCTGGGCTAGTTGCAGTGCCTGATGAAAGGATGCAAAAACTAGCGAGCATTGCAGGATCCGCGAAAATCATTCCCACTTATATTGAGCTTATGGATATTGCGGGTTTGGTGCAAGGGGCAAGCAAAGGCGAAGGCCTCGGCAACAAATTCCTAGCACATATTCGTGAAGTCGATGCTATCATCCATGTTCTGCGTTGCTTTGAAGATGAAAATATCACCCACGTGCATGGCAGCGTAAATCCAAACTATGACGCTGATATTATAGAAACCGAATTATTACTCGCTGATCTTGAATCACTAGAAAAAAGGTTACCACAAGCTGAAAAAAAAATCAAAGCTGGTGATAAAACAGGGAAAGAACAATATGATTTAATGAAGGAAGTATACAAAGCCTTATCCGATGGTATTCCTGCGCGTAAATTAATCAAAAACAAAGAAGATCAAACCCAAATTAACGCCCTACAATTACTGACATCCAAACCTATTTTATACGTATGTAACGTGCTAGAGAGCGAAGCAGCAACGGGGAATAAACTATCGGAAGAAGTAGCTGCTAAAGCAAAAGCAGAAAATGCTAAGACCGTTATTATCTCTGCTCAAATAGAAGAAGAAATTGCCTCGCTTGAATCAACAGAAGAAAAACAAGAATTCCTAGAGAGTTTGGGTTTAAGCGAAACTGGATTAAGCAAGATCATTAGAGCTGGTTATGATTTGCTAGGCCTTAAAAGCTATTTCACCGTTGGGCCAAAAGAAACGCACGCTTGGACCTTCACTAGTGGCACATTAGCACCAGCAGCAGCTGGAATAATACACACCGACTTTGAAAAAGGCTTCATTAGAGCTGAAGTAATAGCTTATGATGATTATATAGCTTACAATGGTGAGACCAAAGTAAAAGAGGCCGGCAAGATGCGCCTTGAAGGGAAAGAATATATTGTACAAGATGGAGATGTGATACATTTTAGATTTAACGTCTAAAATCATCGTTATAGGGAGAAAGATAAGAAAAATGCATAGAATTGGACCAATACCTGTATGGCTATTGCTATGTTTTTTTGCATTATCCCATACCACAGAAACCATATGTACCACATCGCTTCCTACTTTAGCTAAAGATTTAGGTCTGAGTGGTAATTTAGCGCAGCTTTCGTCGAGTGTTTATTTTGCTGGTTTTGCACTTGGAATCCTTAGCCTTGGCAGATTATCAGACCTCATAGGAAGACGCCCCCTAATCTTTGCTGGCATGAGTTTATATTTCGTTGCATCCTTTGCTTGCTCTTTTGTTGATAATATCGAACAATTATTACTCTTAAGATTTATGCAAGCCTTCGGCGCAAGTGTTGGATCGGTGATAGCCCAAGCAATGGCCCGAGATTCCTACGAAGGCAGCGCATTAGCGCAAGTATTTGTTAGCATTTCTATTTGTCTCTCGTTTATTCCATCACTTGGATCGATCACTGGAGGCTATATAGTAGAATATTTAGGGTGGGAATATAACTTCCGCTTCTTAAGCCTCGCCAGTGGCGCCATTTTATTATTATGTTTTTTCCATTTACCAGAAACGAATCGCTTTATTGGCGCTAAGGCAAATCAGAATTATTTTTCTGTCTTAAAATCTATTCTATCCAATAAAATGGTACTCACTTACGCATTAATTATTGGTGCCTTTAATGGCATGATGTTTGGCTTTTACCTCGAAGCACCTTTTGCTTTTATCACTTTATTTAAATTCACCCCTTCTGAATATGGCAAGTTAGGTTTTTTACTCTCTTTTGCTTATCTATTTGGTGGATTAATGAACAAATATCTTGTGGGACAAGCAATTGATAATAAAAAGATTATTATTACCGGCCTTACTTTAAGCCTGATAGCCTGCTCCACCCTCTTTATTGGCGCGATTATCTTGGGTCCAGATTCCTCTCGGCATAGCGCTATTTTACTGATCTTCGTTCCGATGATGCTTCAAATTGTTGGACATACTTTTGCTATTCCCCTAATCTTACGCTTTGCCCTCGAAGATTATGATGAAGTTAGAGGAACAGCCGGCTCGATTTTTGGAGCAATTTATTATATAATCGTGGCATTGATAAATTATACAGTATCAAGATTACACGGGGCTTCAATATTACCTTTTGCATCATTATTTTTGATGCTAAGCTTCATATGTTTTATGACCTTTAAAGTAATTAACCATAAAAAAAACAAGGAATTAAGTAATGACATCGTGGTTTAGCAAATTAAAAGGCGCTCTTAGCAATACATCTACTAAGATCTCCTCTAGCATTAACGACATATTACATAAAAAGAAATTAGAACAAAGTGATCTTGACTCGCTTGAAGAAATTCTAATCACAGCTGATTTAGGCGTTGATACAACAAGTGAAATAATCGAGACTATTCGCAAACTCAAATTCGACAGCGATATTGCAGCGGGCAATATTAAAGCAGAAGTATCGAATATTATAGCAGGCTCTATAGCCCCCTACCAACAACCTTTCGCTCTAACTCATAAGCTCAATGTAATATTAGTATGCGGCGTTAATGGCAATGGCAAGACCACCACTATTGGTAAATTGGCTCATTTCTATGTCTCTCAAGGCAAAAAAGTTACCATAGCCGCATGCGATACTTTTAGGGCCGCAGCAGTTCAGCAGCTAGCACAGTGGGGGGAAAGATCAAAATGTAGAGTAATTACTGGTCCAGTAGGCAGCGATCCTGCAAGCGTTGCCTACGCAGCCATCGAAGCATCAACCAACGATGGAGATGATGTTTTATTCATCGATACCGCGGGAAGATTGCATAATAACAAAAATTTGATGGAAGAATTAGCAAAGATCATCAAGGTGATAAAGAAAATAGATGATAATGCTCCGCACCATACCTTATTAGTGCTAGACGCAACCACGGGACAAAATGCCTTCAGCCAAGTGAAGCATTTTGGAGAAATAGCCAAACTCACTGGCCTAGTGGTAACTAAACTAGATGGCACCGCAAAGGGCGGTATTGTAATTGGTCTATGTAAAAAATTTAAGCTCCCAATCCATTTTATTGGCGTGGGCGAACAAATTGACGATCTAAAACCCTTCGATGCCAAAGAATTCACTGACGCATTGGTGGGTTAGAGATCTGCTGTCGCATCATCACCAATTATCTGAACCGGGAGCCATGGTGTAAGCAAATCCTCAGCTGTTGGAGATAATTTAGCATATTGCCCCGCCGGATCACATGAGGTTCCAGTAAGTCCATCAACATACGTAGTTTTTGTACTTATAACTATTTTTTTCATAGAAGCACTCCATAACTCCACGTCCTGACACATCATATCTGGTACTTGATCCTTTTTGACAGTATATACTATACCGCTTCCCCCAAAATGCAAAACAGAGGAATTTTGTGTTTCATAATGAGAAATAATACTCTGACATAAATAACAACTTAATTTAGAAATGCCAATATAACTATCTTTTGCTTTTTCCAACAAATGAACTTCTGCATGACGATTATTAGGATTATCTATAATAGTAATATTTACCCCATTCAAACAACTATTATCTAAATGATCTTTAATTTTAGTGCAATCTTGCATCAATCTCTCTCTAAAATAAAGCATCCTACTTTGCGCTGAACTTAATAATTCTAATACATCGGCACAATCATTTTGTGGGACTTGTTGAATAATATACTCATATGCATTATTAATATTATTGATAGACTCGATTAATTCTTCTTTATCTGCAGGAGAAGATAGTGCCAATTCAAAAAAACCTTCTATTATATTCTTTGTTTGGTCATTAATTGTGTTGCAATTCTTAATCTCCTCACCCCACTTATCTTTATCAAAAATCTCTTTATATTCTTTAGGAAAATAAAACGCATGTTTTGATTTGAGTAAATGATTAATAAGGTCATCAGACGTTATGGTTGCATCAAATACCATATTTTTTAATGCTATAATTTTATCATTAACCTCTGTTCTATAACTAGGTTCATCTTTACTAGAAGATGTAAGATTATAAGATACAACTAATTCTTGCCCTTGAAGCATAACGGCAGCACATGCTAACTTAGAATCTATATGACATAATCTAGCAAAAGTATCCAATATTCTCTGGTCATAAGGCACACTATGCATTGTTGTATTAACAGGCATATCACCACATTCTTGTGCATATTTTAAGCCTTTAAGGCCATCTACAACTAGATTTTGAATATGCAGATTAGTCTTTCCTAAAGCACCTTGACCACTCTGCATAGCCTTTTGATCAACAGATTTTTTTAAACTTTTTGTCATGCTTAACATAAAAATTCCTTACTTAAAAAATTACGAAAGAATATCACCTACTCGTCTGAATCGACAAAGCCCAAACCTTGAACTTGCCACTCTCCTATCACGTCACCTAAGAAATGAATATGCTCAAGGTCTCCGATGAATTTACAATCAGTAATGTCTACCTTTCTATCAAAAGTAATATCACCACCACCACTAATGTCGACTTCTGCACCCTTAAGATCAACATAACTGCTAAAAGCTACCAGCCCTGTCACAATTAATTTACCAGAAATTATTACATCTCCATCAAAACTAACATTCCCAGAGCCAATAGTTAAAGTATTCGTATATACAGCCGAACTAAAAATAACATTCGTTGAATCAGCTACCGTTACCGATGATAATGCACTATCATTTGCTCCTACTTCACTTGCGATAGTTACAGTATTTACCCCACCAGTAATTGCAAGCGTACCAGTGTTATTTGTTGTCGTGGTAAGCGCTCCTGTAAATGTATTGTCACCAGCGACAGAATTAACAATAACCCTACTATCCATAGCTGCAAAAATAGCGCCGCCAGTTAAAATTGAATTCTTGTTCAATATTAAGGATTGACAACGAGCTGTGAATGCTACTAAATCTTTAATATACACTCTGTCATCAAAAGTTACCATTCCATGATTAAGCCCAAGAGTTAATGTTTTACTGTTAAATACACCACCAAATTTA
>CAYTBU010000055.1:0-4606 GCA_964436105.1 uncultured Rickettsiaceae bacterium
ACCTTTAGAATTACCATCTATTCTTGTTTTTATTGGCATATATTACCCTTCTTGTGAGTTTTGATTTAATTTGGCTCTTCTACTGTTATTTTTAGTAGTAGGTTTAATCGGTGTCATTGGTGTATTAAGATCGTTACTTCTTACACCCTTTACTAAGCTTTCAGCTTGCTTTTGTACTCTATTCTCTGTGATATTTGTTTCTGATTGTTGTGTTTTATTATTAGAAGGAAGTGTATCATTACTTTGTTTACGGACTTCTTCTGCTTCCTTGCTAGCAGCTGCTACTTCATCATGATTATTGTTTAGAGCTTCCTTGATTTTTGTATAAATTTTAGCGTCTTTGCTGTTAGGATCTTTTGCAAAATCTTTTTCATGATCCTTTTCGTATACTTTTAAGTGATTTAAAATTTCTTGGGTAAGCACTTCATTTGGGGAGTGTTTTGCTTCTTCTAGTTCTTTATAAAGATCCGCTAACTTCTGATCCTTTTTCTTATATTCCTTCTCTGCTTCGCTTAAGGTTTTATTATATTTGTCTAAATTTTTATCATGATAATCTTTATGTTTTGATAATTCTTTGATGTGTTCATGATGATGGTCTTCTTTATGTTCTAATTCATTAAGCTGTTTAATTTCTTCATCTAAACGTTTACTTTCCTTAGCAATATTTGTTGTAAGGTCTTTAAGGCCATGATAAGCTGCGCTGATATTGTGCCGGTGACTTTTCCTTTCTTCTATTTCTTCATCAGTTAGCTGATGTTTTTTAGCTTCCCTTAAATCTTCTTCAGTTAAGCTTTCTTTAGTCAGGAATGGTTTTAGTTTTTTATTTCTTTCTTCGTCCTTTAGATCAAACTCTTCTTGCTTCTGCTTATGCTCTTTACTATTAACAGTATCCCACAATTTGTCTACTTCTTCAGCCTGTTTAGCTAATTCAGTTTTATTATTTTCTGCTGTATTCAGTGAGGTTTGAATCTCTTCTGGGGTCCATTGTTTATTGGTGGACGGGTTGTGCTGATTGTTCTCGGATTGATTGATAACGCTTGTAATAGAGGATAGAACAGCATTTGCAATGCTTTTGTAACCGACCGGTAAAAGCTTTGCAACTTCTTTGATCTGGTCTCTTAAAGCTTGTAGTGACGCTGGAGAACTATTTGAATCAATAGGGGTAATCGAGTGAAGAAAATTTATAGCATTTTGTTGTTCTGCAGTGAGTTCACTCTTTTTATTTTCTTGAGAATTTTTTAGATCCTCTTTCACTTTATCTAGAGACTCATTGAATTTTTCTGTTTCACTCTTAGGGAGATCTATCTTATGTGCATCTTGACGTTTTTGAGCGGCCTCAATTTCCTCGGGAGTTGGAGGCAGTGGTGGAGTCTCAACATCTCTAGAGGCAAACCCATTGTCGCGTGGATTATTTGAAACTTGCACCTTTTGCTTGGCAATTACCTCTCGAGGTGTTACCGGTGGGTTAGGTTGGCTTTTAAAGCCAACAGAATTTTCGGTCTTGTCCTTTGCCATAAGCTATGCACCTTATATTTGCATAAGTGATATGTTAAAACTATCACTAATTCTGAAGATTAATAAATAAATAAGCAAAAGTCAATTACTTATTATACATAGTATTTTATATAAACAACCACTCTCTTTAACAATGCTTACAAGGGCTGATAAAAATCTATATAACTTCTACTACACACCCTGAATAGTTTTGACCTTTTTACTGCCCCTTGCTTCTATCTCGGCCGCTGTCAAAATCTTAACAGCAAAGTATGCATTCTCTTCTCTGGCAAGATCAAGAGGAGTTTGATGCTTGTTATTTTTTATTGCTACATTAGCCCCCTCCTTCACCAAATACTTAATGATTTTAGCCTCCTCATCACGACCAATCGCCCAGTGCAGAGGAGTGTTCCCACCATCTTTCTGTACATTAATATCAGCGCCAGCTTTTATTAACATTTTGACAACTTTAAAAGACCAATAAACAGCTTCATGTAAAGGTGTGGATCCAAACTTATTATCCTTGATATTAATATCAGCTCCTGCTTCAATTAATAGCTTAACTACGCTTTCATTATCAAAATGATTAATAGCTGGATAAATCGCTGTCTCTCCTTTTTGATTCCGAACATTAACATCTGCGCCAGAGTTAATTAATTGCTCAACAACATCATAGTTTTCTCTAAGGTTAGCTGCAATATGTAAAGCTGTATTGCCTTCCTTATTCTGGATATTCAGGGCAGATCCTGCATGAAGCAACGCTTTAACAGACTCTAAATTTTTCTCTTGTGCTGCCGCTATATGTAGCGGAGTATTACCAGCTTCATCTTGCTTATTTATATCCTGACCCGCTTCAATGAGTTGTAAGATATTTGCTTGATTATTGATTTTTAAAGATGCAACATGGAGAGGTAATTCAGCTTTGGCTTCAGAGTTCGAAAGTATTGTGACCATCATGTCATTACCCTCTGTCATCATTGCCTGGTCTAAAGGACTATAACCATTCTTATTTTTTGCATTTACATAGGCCCCAGCTTCAATCAGAGGAAGGACCACCTTACATTCCTTATCTCTTTTTATTGCCAAGTGCAGCGGTGTTTCATCTTCATTATTACGAGCATTCACAGTAGCACCAGCTTTAATCAAAGCTCGCACAATTTGACTCTCGCTTCCCCATACTGCCGCAATATGTAATGATTTATATCCATGATCATCAGCTACGTCATCTATATTTACTTTTGCATCAATTAAAGCTTCAATCACTTTTATATATTTAAAGGTAATTGCCCACTTTAATATTTTTTGACTATATAAATTATGATTGACTAAGTACCCCCTTTTAATAAAAAGATTGACCGTCTTTAAATCCTCAGCCTTCATCTCATCACTAATCAAGGTGTCATTTCTATAGGACTTATCAATGGGAGTTTCATTGTTATTATTTCTTAAGGCTACGTCCGCTCCTGCGTCTAGTAGCACTTCAATAGCTTTATCCCTATTATAGTCTGCCGCTTTATGTAATGGGGTATCTCCAAAGTGATTCTGAGCATTTACATCAGCACGCGCCTCTATCAAAACTCTTATGATTTCTAGATTATTCTTAGACGCTGCGTAATGTAATGGGGTATATTCATATTTATTTTTTGCATACACATTAGCCCCAGCTTTAATTAAAGCCTTTACTACCTCAACATTAGGTTCATATTGAGCACATGCAACATGTAACGGCGTATCATTATATGCGTTTGGAAGGTTGATATCAATTCCTGAATCGATCAGCTCTAATATTGTTTTTAAATCCTTTCTTCCACTAATAGCAGAATGCAATGAATATATAGAGATGCCACCAGCAGAAGAGATTATTTGTATGATTTCTTCGTTGTTAGGAACCTCCATAGCTAAATCTAATGGAGTTTTATTGTCTTTATTGCGCTCGTTTACATAAGCTCCAGCTTTTAGTAAAAGCAATATAGTGTCTTTACTTGCTTTATATGATACCGCCTTATGCAAAGCTGTATTACTACCATAACTATCTTTGAAATTGACATCTTCTCCTGCAATAACAAGCATCTTAATCACTGATGAATCTACATCCGCTGCTATTGCCTCGTGTAAATAAGACCAATCTTTATTTTTTCTAGCGTCATTTACATCAATTCCAGCTTGCAAGATAGTCTGTATGGTCTTACTATCCTTACTTTCTGATATAGCCCAGTGCAACAAGTTATCTTTATATCTAATTGGTGCCTTAACATCAGCCCCAAGCTTAACAAAATGTTGTACAGCAATGTTATTATTACGAGAACATGCACAAACTAATGGGATTTCCTGAGAACTATTTATCGCATTAATATCAGCTCCTGCTTTTAAAAGAGCATCTATGACTTCTACCACTGCTTCATCATCATTCCAAAAAGCAGCTTCATGTAAAGGCGTATATTCATATTTATCTTTAGCATTAACATCCGCACCTGCTTCAATTAACATAGAGACAAAATTTATATTGTGATGTGCCGCTTTATGTAATGGAGTATCTCCACTTTCATTCTTAATATGAATATCAGCACCAGCTTCCATCAATAGCTTCATTCCTTGAAGGTTACCATACAAAACAGCTAACATTAATGGGGTTGCATCCTCTACATTTTTTGGATTAATATCAGCGCCAGCTTTGATTAATGTTTTTAAAATTTCTATCTGACATTCAAAACCAGCGGCATGATGAAGAGGCGTACATTTCTCATGATCTTTAGCATTTACATCAGCCCCAGCCTTAAGTAATTCTAGAACTATTTGATGATCAATAAAATAACGACTTGAAGCTATATGCAATGCTGTGCTGTCACAATCATCTTTCTTATTAACATTAACGCCTAAATCAATTAAACTTTTAACGGTCTTAAGATCGTTTTCTTTAATAGCTTGATACAGGAGAACAGTATTTTTAGAAGCGCTGATATTCATCTCTGCTCCGTTAGCCATTGTAGATTTTGTAACTTTATGTTCTTTAGTTTTAGTTTTAATATCATGTTCTAATGTTAGTTTTGGAATAGTATGCTTTTTTTCTGCACTTTGATTACTCTTTTTATTACTCATGCTATTCACCATTTAA
>CAYTBU010000055.1:4706-6637 GCA_964436105.1 uncultured Rickettsiaceae bacterium
TGCATCTCTAACTCTTTTTGTTGGTCAAGCTTTGCTTGCTCTACTTTGTAAATCTGTTTTAGCATTTTATGTGGCTGAGTATCTGTTAAATAATGCCCATGATCCTTATCATTGATTCTATGCTCTAAATACGACTTATGATCTTCGAACTTATGCCCATCCCTTTCAATCGATTTATGCTCATCTATATGATGTAAATCTTTTGTTACATCATGTGTGATGTGATCCTGGCAGCCTTTAAATACTTTCTTTTCTAGAGTGAAGAAGTTTGGTTCACTCCTTAAAGTTTCAGTTATTTTATCTGTAGGCCAAATATCTAATTTACTTAGAGTACTAACGTCCCGCTCAAGAGTTTTAAAGTATTCAGGATGGTCTTTGTGAAACACTGCAGTATGCATAAATTTCTCATTTTGATCTTTACTCAAGGCAACCTTTGCCAATCTCCAATAATCCTTGCGTATATAGCCATATAATTCTTTCTCCTGCTGCATAGTTTTCATTACATCCATAGGATTCTTAGCTTGCTCAAACCCCTTGCTGATTGACTGTAGTTCAGGTATCACCTTATCCTGGAAGCTTTTTACTAGCACCGAATCTATATGACTCTTCTGTTCTTTTAGCGCCTCTTTTGGAGTTAGGTCTTTCCCTATATGGTTTAAGTGTTCTATCAAAGCTTTAGTATCAATCTTTGGATTTAAAGCAGCAATATCCTTTAAAGTTCTACTATGATAATTTAGGAAAGATGCGAACTGCTGCTCTTTCTGCACTTTAGTGTTCTTTAGTATCGTACCCAATGACGCTAAGCCTTTTTCGACCCCTTCTGACTTACAAACATCTAAAATGCTTTGCAATGACTCTGGAGCTAGGTTTTTGAGTTCAGACAGATGCTCCGATAATACTGCGTTAGCAGCTTCATCTTTAGCATCACTACAAACTGTAGTTATTTTACTGACAATTCTATCAAGACCATTATCCCGAGCAAGCCCTTCTAATGCTTGATTTACTTGATCATGTACAGCCTTTGCACCGTCGATTTTTAGTACATCATTAAAATCAGCTCCAGCTGTTTTAGGCATGACAACATTAACTATTGCCCCTTTCTCTTCAAGCGCGTTTCTTGCCCCCTCTACTGCCTTTAATGAGCTTGCTCCTATTCCATCATTATCAGCGCAAAGTAAAATCTTCTCACCCTTAAACGGAGTATAGTTTTTGATATTGCTAACCCCAAGAGAACAAAGGATTTTAACTTCATTACTGGTACCAGCTTCCTGCATACTAAGCGCCGTTTCTACTCCTTCAGCTATTATAGTAGCTCTTTCAAGCTTATTATCATTTCTAGTATTGTCTCTATTGTTATCTCTGGTATCACCTTGAACCTTATCTGCAGACTGAATCGTCACAAACGACCCACTTATCTTACCAAACGAGCGTTTGTTCACAAGCGTATCTGCTTTATTGGCCGTCTCCTTATCAAGATATATAGCCTGACCTCCTGTAATCTCTCCTTTTTCACTACGCGCCATTACCACCAGAGACTCGTAATGTTGCTTAGTATGATTATCCCACATCAAAGTAGTCTGCAAATCACCACTTAAACGCCCTTCACTCACCAACCTCTCTATACCTCTATGCTCAGTTAAATATCTTTTGGCAATATGGTCATTAGTTACTGTCGCTAAAGTTTGAGCTTTCATATACAGATCTTGTGCTCGTTTAATCTTTGATGCTTCAACATTTTTTTCTTTTTGATCTTGCGATATTGCGTCTTTGTATCTCTGATCGGCATCCATTGAATGGATGTATGATACATTACTCCTTGAGATCCCAACTACCCCTCCAATATATTCCTTAGCACCTTTCAAGTCACAGTTTCTCTCTCTTGCAACTAATGCTATTAAATCTCCACCAGTAGCTTCACTAAAGTCATACCA
>CAYTBU010000055.1:6737-8480 GCA_964436105.1 uncultured Rickettsiaceae bacterium
ATCTCACTCTTCATCGACACTTCTTCTAAAGCCTCATCTACCATCACCTGTGAAACCTTATCATTTGTAACTTTATATTCGTAATATTCAGGATTCCGATGTACTCTATCTCCAATCGAAATTGCAGCACTTTTAAGCGCACCCCCAATTCTCTCAAAGAACCCAGGTTGCTTGTGATGATGCTCTTTGAAATTTCTTATATCCTCATCACTCACAAACCTAAGGCTCGATGAAGACTCACTAACTCCCTCTAACTGACGCACCAAATGAGCTACTGATTTGGTAACTTCTTTATTACAATATAATCCTATTTGCTCCACATGACGTGTTAAAGCTACATAAGAGTTCCTAGCATTACCAACACCATTATGAAGTATATTAACAGATTTAATTGAAGCACCTTGTGCCTTATAGACAGTACTTGCATAACCATATGTAAATTCATGTAATACAGTAGGATCAAAGCTTATTTCATTACCATTATCTAAAAGAGCTACAAACTGACCCTTAGCAACAGAGGTTAAAGTCGCAAACTCTCCATTCTTAACGCCAAAATCCTTGTCAGTAGCCGTGAATAAAATGCGCTCACCATTTGTATATTCACGCATAACCTTCTTACCATCATGCAGTACTCTAGTAACATTAAGTAAAGATCTAGAACGGGCAGCAGCTCCATCTCGGTTGATCTCTATTACTTCATGAATATCAGCAGAATTAGACTCTATACTCCCTCCACCAGATCTACTCTCTCCGCCTATCACCCCGCATTCTTTCAAAGCTTCTCTAATGCCAAGATTCAAAGCGTCTACTTCTACGTTTCTAAGCGTAATAGCAAGCTTCTCATTTAACGCATATTCACTAGAAACATAATCCTTGATCAATCGCTTCATTGAAACTTCAAGGCTTTCAGATACTCTTAATCCCTTATGCTCCTGAAGTATTTTTATGCCAGCTTTAATATCATGGTTAGCAAGGCAACTAGCCATCTCCCTGCCCCAAGCAGCATCTTGCCTTCTAATAGCAGACAACTCACTAGATCCAAAACGATCAGCAAAAACCTCAAACATGCCTCCGCGCTCAATACTAGCATTTTGCCTCTCATCACCAGCAAGTATTACGTTACACGCCCTGGACCTAGCTACTTTAAGTAGCTCTAACATTCCAGCCGTTTCAATCATGCCAGCTTCATCAACCACCACTAAGCTACCACTCGGAATATGATTTTTACCATTCTTATACTTAAATAAGAATCCCTTTACTGTATCTGTATCGCTAAAGCCTTTCCTCTGCAGTTCTTCTACTGCTTTATGTGTAGGAGCTAGTCCTATCACATGCACGCCGTTTTGAGCACTCAGCTCTCGTACCAACCCAAGAACATGAGACTTACCAGTACCGGCGCGGCCACGAAGCACCCTAATTCCTTGATCAGCTAATAATAAATCACTAAGCACCTTGCCCTGGGCCTCACTAACCGCTGCGCCAGCACCCCTAACCCTTAAAACATCTGCTCTTAATCCCTTAGTATCTCCAAAGTTAGGCAGACTATTTACTTTATCAGCAACACGAAGACATCTCTGCTCTTCAGCCCTAACTTCCTTAGTCGTATAATAGATCTGATCAGCTTTAGTTGCTGCCTTAGTACCTCCCTTACCTTCAGCACCCTTGGTCCCTTCAGCGCCTTCTACCCCCGCATGCTCTGCAGCAACTGGGTCATATAACCTAAGAACGCGCTCCGACCTTAAT
>CAYTBU010000056.1:0-7488 GCA_964436105.1 uncultured Rickettsiaceae bacterium
TTTCAAATACTTCATAGTGATGCTTAGAACTCTCTATAGAACTAAATCGTTTTCTGAGATCAACAACTCTACCTTTAAGATCTAAAATAATCTCTGTAGTTGCTTGGTAAGTTTTTGAATTATAAAAAAAATCACCAATGAGAGCGCTATCACCATCATTAAGCAACAAAAACTCCAATAATTCTCCTAATGATTTGGATTTTACTGCCTCACGTTGTGCAGTAACCTTATGGGTCAGATTTACAAAAACATCTTTTTGAGTCTCGAAG
Organism: uncultured Rickettsiaceae bacterium; assembly: GCA_964436105.1. Classification (GTDB taxonomy): domain Bacteria; phylum Pseudomonadota; class Alphaproteobacteria; order Rickettsiales; family Rickettsiaceae; genus JAGOJE01. The sequence goes on from CAYTBU010000056.1 coordinate 270, forward strand.
TTTCCATAACGAGGCTGCTTTTTTATTATTGTATTTGAAAAGACATATAAACATTTTTGGTTTAATTCATTACTATCAAAAAAAGTTGCGGTAGAAGGCCCAAGCACTGAAAACATTCTTGCCAATGCGTCCAACACTCTTACATTATAGTCAACATAAAACTTACTATCTTTCATCGCAGAATGTTCAGCTATACTTCTATATTCAGCAACAGGTAATAACTCAAAAAAATTATTTACTGAATTCTGCTCTTGTCTAGGCATAGGTACCTGCTCCACTTTCTATCGTCTCACCTAATAAACCACAATACTCTAATGATTCTATGAGTGTTTCCCTTCCTATGAAACATCTATTTTCAAAATAACTAGCTACGGATTCAAACTTTTGTGATCCCTGATGCATAGTAAAGCTGGGATCAAACTCAATAATGTCTTTCATACTTTTTAAAGTTTCAAACTCCCCAGACATAATTAAACTTTCTATTTCGTCTTCTTCAGCGCTGGTAATGCGTATTCCATACCGACTAAGTACTTTAAGAGCATCCATATTTTGATGTACTAAGGCATACCAAACTAATTTTTGTTTTGCTGGACCTAATATCTCATCCAACAACTCTGACTTATATGGCTCATATATTTCAAGTAATGTATCCAAAACATTAGAATAATTTAAAACTATAGCTTGCGTTGCATAAGTTTTTAATATCTCAGAAAAATATCTCCAACTCGCTGTAACCAGACTTTCCAGGCAAGATATTGATGTGAGCAATTGCAATTGCTCATTTAAATCTTCATATAGAGCCTTTTGCGCTTCAAAAACTTTTTTGAAATCTTGCGGAGTAGTAGAATGTTCTAAGAAAATATTATGTATTACCTTTTTTGCTAATAAAGTAAGAAACTGCATAGACTCTTCATTACATGCAGCATCAAGCTCTTGCATTGGTATTTCGTATTTTTGCACTTCACCAGATTTATAACGATCAATAATTTTTTGCAAACTTACGCAATATTCTACAATTTCTATATTTCTACTATCAATATTGTTTTCTATAGTTTCAGTTGCTAATATTTCTAATATCTTACTTCTATTATCATGTGCTGCTTTATAATCAGCTTTTAAAGCAATTGCCTTATCACATTGCTCTAATGCCTCTCTATATTGACCTAAAGCAAGAAAACTTCTTGCTTTGCCTAAACAACTTTGAGCTTTGTGAGAAGAAAATTCTGAACTTAATGCGATCGCCTTATTATATTCCTCTACTGCATCATGATACTTACCTAATGCTGCAAGAGCGACTCCCTTATTATGGTAAAGGGCAAAATAATCATTTTTAAATTCAATAGTGCTATTACATATATCAATCGCTTCTTCATAACTACCTAATTTGATTAAAGTAAATGCCTGACCATTATAATCTTTAGCTAAGCCTTGAGAAAATTCATAACTTCTGGCAAAACTTGCTAACGCCTTCTCCCTATCGCCTAAGTCACTTAAAAGCATTCCATGAGCATAATATAGCTTTATCAACCCATTTCTGAAATTTATAATTTCCTCATAAATTTTTAAAGCGTCATTATATTGTTTGAATTCTAAAAACCGCAAAGCTGTTTTTGCTGCTAGTTTAAAATGATTACTAAAATAATCAGGTTTTTGTTGTAAACATTGATTGTAAGCTCTTATTGCATCACCAAAATTACCAGTAGCAGCACAAACTCGACCTAAATTTAAATAAGCATCTAAATAATCAGGTTTTAAAGCAATTGCTTTACTATAAGACTTAATTGCTTCTTCATACCTACCAAGAAACGCTAAAGAACTACCCAAATTGTGGTGCCCAAAAGCAAAATTTGGATCTAATTCAAGAGATTGGTTATATAACTTAATTGCTTCTGCATAGCGTCCTAAAACACATAAACAGTTACCTTTACCATTATACGGAGCTAAGACATTAGGATGAGTATCTATAGCTTTGTCATATACTTTAAGAGCTTCAGCATAAAACTCTAGTTGATATAACGCATTACCCTTATTATTATAAGCATTACCTTCATTTGGTAATAGTAAAATGGCTTTATCGTATAGTTCTATCGCCTCCTGATGTTGCCCTAAAGAACTCAGAACCTCAGCTTTTTTATTAAGAAGTCTATATGTATCAAGATCATTTGATTTTATAGACAATGCTTTATCATACAATTCTAGCGCTTCTATATGATGATGGGTCATAAATAAAACATTAGCTTTATTTTCGTAACTTTGTACAAAATTTGGGTTTATTGCACTTGCCCTACCATAAGCAATTATAGCTTCTTCAAACTTACCTAAAATAGCTAAAGCTTGTCCTATATTATTATAAGTACTGAAATCGTTAGGCTGTAGATCGATCACCTTATAATAAGAAACTAGAGCTTCTTCACATCTACCCCTCACCATAAGCGCATTGGCTTGATTACTATAACAAGCAGCATTTGGACGTAGAGCAATGGCTTTATTATATGCATCTATAGCATCATTATGCCTACCCAACATCAATAATACATTACCATTACCATTATATGGATCAGGTAGTTCGGGATTTAAATCAATAGCTTGATTATATGAGTTAATAGCAGCATCCAATTTATTCAAAGCAAAAAGTGAATTTCCTCTACCGTTATAGGCATGTATTGATGATTTAGGAGCTAATGCTATTGATTTATCATAACAGTGAATGGCAGCTTCATACCTACCTGAAGCTGCTAAAGCATTACCTAAATTATTATATGCATTAGCATCATTAGGCTGTAACTCTGTTATTTTGCTATAAGCAGTAATTGCAACATCAGGCTTTCCTAATAATAATCCAACATTACCTATATTATTGTACGCATAGATTGCATCTGGCTTATGTTTAACTATCTCTTCATAAACAACTATTGCTTCTTCAAACCTTCCTAAAGCTAGGAGTGCATTACCTTTATTTAAATGAGCAGGAATAAAATTAGACTTAAGATTTAATGCCGCATCAAATGAGGCAATTGCAGCTTCATGCCTACCCAAACAAACTAAAGCATTGCCTATATTATTCAACGATACAAAATCAGATTGTTGCTCTAATGCTTTATTATATGCCACTATTGCTTCTTCAAACCTTAAGCATAGCATCAAGGTATGACCCATATTACGATAGCTATCAAAATTCGGGGCTAATTTTATTGCTTTAGTATAAGATTCTATGGCTGCATCATAACACCCCAAAGCAACTAAAGTATTACCTTTATTACTTTGAGCAGAGTAGTTATCAGGATCAATAGCTAATGCTTTTTCATAAGCAACTATTGCTTCACCTAATCTTTCTAAGTGCCACAACGAGTTACCTCTACCATTATGAATAGCAGAGACATTAGGGTTTATTGCAATAGCTTTGTCATAAATATCTAAAGCTTCCACGTGCCTATGCATCATCGAAAGCGCAACAGCCATATTATTATAACTAGAATACCTTTCAGGATCTAATCCTATTAGCTTATTATATGTCTCAATTGCTTGCTCATGCTCTCCTAACGCCACCAATGCTTCACCCATACCCATAAGAAGATCTGGCGCATCTGGTTTTAATATCAGTCCACGTTGATAAAATTGAATTGCAATTTTATAATCATGCTCATCACAAAATAATGAAGCAAACCAGATACACAACTCATGATTTGGCATTGAGTCAACAATATCTGTTATACTCTCTTCTATAGTCCGAGCTGTTGCTGTTGCTGTGAGAAAGGATATATCACGATCCTTTACAGCTACATTAGGATTACTATTCTCTAGACCTTGTAATTCTATTAAGCTAATATTACCATTTTCTGAAATATTGTAATGCTTATCTTTGAAGGCCATCTTTAAGTAAGCATTAGAATCATGGTCATGAGTTATTTGGCATGGAGAGCTTTCGTCATAACCAGCATCATAGTTACGAGGAAGAGAGGATATAGCTTTACAATCGATCTTTATAGTCGAAGTCTCTACATTATTAAGTCCAAAGGTTTCTGGCAGTGTCATGATAGTAATGCTTTTATTATAATAATATAAACTATTCAAAATTTAAGACTTCACACTTTCATAGTAACTACTTACGATAAAAAAACAACTACTAATTTAAAGCTAATTAACTATTGAGAATTTGAGGAAGACTATAAGGAAGACTATAAATTAGAATGGTTTAACCTTACTCTTATTAACACTTAAATAACTCAGAAAAATGATATTTACAGAAAATTACAAAGTTCATCAATGTTCTGTCGCATCTGTTTTTGTCAATTCGTAAATTCATTCAGAAGTCAGTTTTTAGGCACTATGCAGCCATTAGCTGTACAAAATTTTTAAAGGTAGAAACATTATCATTATTCCCTATAATTTGTCCTTTTTGAACTATCCGAATATTTTCAATACCAGCGATAGTAATCTTAGCTGAACGGAAACTTTTAAATCCAAGCATTGGCTTGGTTCTTTTCTTAATAAAGCGATGATCTTGCTCAACAATATTATTAAGATATTTGCTTTGGCGAATTATAATATGTTGATCAATAGGTAAGTTTTGATTCTCACTATTAAGAGCAGATATATTACTGCCACTTTTATCAATTGCTACTTTATCAGGATAACCATTGTTTCTAAAAGCTTTACAGAAAAAAGATTTAGCTGCAGCTAAATCTCGATGTTTTCTAAGTAAAAAGTCAATGGTACTACCTTTAGAATAAAGGTAACACCAGACGCCTTTAACTTTGATATAGGTTTCATCCATTCTCCAACTTTTACCAACTGGAGTTTTATGTTTTTTGACTTGCATTTCTATTAGAAACACAAATTTCATTACCCATCTTTGTATAGTAGCATGATCTATTGCTATACCACGAATTATTGCCATTTCTTCTAAATCTCTATAACTTAATGAAAACCTACATTTCATATATACGAATAACATTATTATTTCTGGAGAGGAGCAGAACCCCTTGAAATGCTTGTATAATTTTGAAGAAATTTGAACTCGCATTTTGCTAATATTTTTATTTCATAATAACTGTTTTAAATTTTAGATGCAATAGATGCGACAAAGCCTAAAAAATGCACCAAAGACTTTGATGGATTGAACCCTTTAGTTTTAAATTAACAGCTTACGGGAAAAAACTTTTTAAGTGATTATACAATTACAGGATGTTTTGCTTTAGGCAATCCCAAGATGTAAAATAGCTTCTTTGCGACCCTCTCTGAAAACAGAGGCCTTCTTAAAGTAGAGTACTTAGTTTGTGCAAAGATTTTAGCAACATCATCCCGAAAAGAGGATATGAGGCCCTCAAACTCTTTACTCTTATTTACAAGAAGAGATAGCTCCTTTAAGTCTATTGCAGAAGTGCTAAAAATATACTGAATAATTTTATTATGAGTTTTTTGATAAATTAAAATACTATTGCTTCTCTTCCAAGGAACCAATTGATTTATAAACCCAGCAGTAGCAGGAAGCGCTTTACAAAAAACAAGATGAAGCTTTTGACTTTCAAGCTTAGCTAGATCTTCTATATAACCAATACTATTATCTGTATTTGCAATCCAGTTTTTTACCATATTGTAATAGTTAGCATTTTTAGATATAGACAGGCTTGATCCATCTACATAAAACTCCCTATAGCCTGTATAGTACATATTTAGTGGATCTATCTTACCTTGATGGCGATCCAAAACCCTTACAAACTCAGTTTTGAGCTTGAAATTCAATAATATCTTAATCATCCTACGCTCCTGTTTTTAGTACTGAGACTACGAAATAGCCACACTGAGCGCGATAAAAAAGGCTTTGCACTAAGTGCAATATTATTCTTTCGCCAATGCAGTTAACAAAAAATAACGTAAATTGCTTATAAAGTCAATAAAATATTCGTTACAAACGGGCGTTTTGTGTTTCTTTAGCTACCTATTTTGTATTTTTTGATGCCTAGAAGAGTATTATTTCACTATGTAACAATAATTTTATTATTGGTTCTAAACATGCGAATAATGTTTTATTTTGCTAATATATCAATATTTTGATAATACTTAAATATATCATAAGTATAATTTTGAATAAGCTGCAAACTTAAGGTTGCTTATTATGAACTAGATATTTGTATCATTATATATTGAATTTACTTAATTATGACAACCCCGCAAAACATACAGAGTTTTCTCAAAAGAAACTTAACCCATTTAAAGATAAAGAGAAAAGACTTTGTAGAGCAAAGTGGAGTGCCTAGTTCTACTTTCAATAAAATTATCAATACATCGCATCATAATACTGATTTTAAAACTTTAATGAAAATTGCAAATTACTTTGAGGCTTCATTAGATGAAGTTATTGGAAGAAAGAATCTTACTAATACTAAAAATCTACACCTCAATATTGTATCTATAGAGGAAGCTAATATTAATTTAAAAAACTTTATAAAAAATAAATTAACAGACGATTCTTTAACCCCATATCAATTAAGTAAACTTTGTGGATTAGGAGAAGTTACTCTTCGTGGTTTTATTAAAGATGATAGTACTATCAAGTTGTTAAGTACTAAAAGCATTTTGGCGCTAACAGAGCATTTTAATGTGTCATTAGATGAAATAATAGGAAGAACTTCGCCTGCCACACAAAAAACTCATCACATATCTGATTCATCTTTGGAACAACAATTATTCCTAAAAGCACTAGACCAAAAAGCTCTAGAAACCATTACAGATATTCAGGGCTCTATTGCTTCTAACCGCGCTACACCTAATACTTCTAAAACTTTGAACAAAAAAATTCATCCAACGAATTCAAGCCCAAAGCATCCCCGCACTCGATAAACGCATACATAAAATATGTTATGTAATATTTATCATAGAATAATCTATAGAATTTATATTACTATGCAACCTGTGTAACACTTTCATGCTTACCTATATCGGATAACACCACTCTAATTGCATTACTCAAAGTGTCCAAATCGTGTGAGTTTAGTTCCTCACGGCTGTAGCGGCTATATTGTATAAATAATACCAATGTATTTGGACTCTCATCTTCTAACCCTACTATATATAGTATTAAGTCTCTATTTTGAATGGTTACTTTCTTAATAAATACTTTATTAAATTCGAGTGATTGTACAATCTCTTGCTGATTATCATTCACATATTGAGTAATATTATTACTCCCGAATACTTTTGGTGATAGCTCTATCCCTGG
>CAYTBU010000056.1:7498-8040 GCA_964436105.1 uncultured Rickettsiaceae bacterium
TAAAATATTACATCATCAAGCTCGAAATATTCTTTTATATTTTTAAGAATCTGAGTGAACATTTCGTTATTATCATTTGAATAGACAAGCATTCTCAAAATCTTAGTAATAAATTGTTTGTCTAAATATAATTGTACCAACTTAGCTGTCTGGTTAGTAAGTTTAGCTTTTTTCTTCGACAAAGAAATCAATAAATAAATACATATCCCTAGTAAGATGTTAGCTGCACTAGCGATATAAAGATTTGCATACATACTTCTATAACTTTTAAATATTTTATGGTTTATATTAGACGCGAATAATAACTACTTATACGTTAAAAGCAATTCATTTTTTGACACCAAGACAGTTAAGTATTATATAGATTACATTAATTTAGACATTATTCGTCATTGAAATTAATAGCCCCCCTAATTTATCTAAACCAAATATCTCTGATATAGTTATCTTTGTGATTATTGCTCCTTTAAGAAGCTCTTGGAAGACTATCCCAGTTGGTAGTATAATTTGATGATTTCAAACCGCGTTTCATAGACCACTCC
>CAYTBU010000057.1:0-7442 GCA_964436105.1 uncultured Rickettsiaceae bacterium
GGCCAAACATGAGTCACTTAAGGCAAGTACCTATGAGGGTGAATAATGATAGGCAGCTCATGACCTGCGCTGCTGCTGTGCCCGTGATAGAAGGTGCATTCCGCGCTGAAATCTTCAGCTTGGGCGCCAAATATCAAAATAGTCAATTTGCATCAGCCAGTGATTCGCAAAATTTTACCCCACTTAGGGCGACGGGTGGAATTCGAGCAATGTTAGGTGCGGTCCCTAATATTGGTTTGAACCGTAATATACAGAATGCTTTTGGTAGCAATATAGGTGCTAACCAAACTGCTGAAACTCTTATACGTCAGCAGATGATGATCAATTCCTTGCATAACTTTAGTGATGATTATGGTTTTGCTAGGGCTAGCGCGACTCAGGAATCAAGTTGGAGGCTTTCTGGAGATTTAAGCACTATCTATTTGCCAATGTTACTTACTGTTATGAAAAGTATATTTTACGCTAGTTTTGTTTTCTTGGTACCTATGATGTTACTCTCGGGTGGAATGGGTAAATATATGAGCTATTTAAGTATAGTAGCTTCCTTGCAGTTATGGCCCGCACTAAATAGCGTGCTAAATATGTTTATTGATCTTTACAGTGCCCCGACATTAGCTGCTATTTCAAGTAATGTTATAAGCTTTAGTACAGCAAGTAAAGTAGGTGATTTTACAGACAAGATAGTTGCAGTAGCCTCGGGTCTCCAGATGACGGTACCGTTTCTGGCCTTTGGTATAATTCAGGGCGGGGTAGGTGGCTTTATGAATATAGCGAACACTATTACGGGAGCCAGTCAGGCTGCAGCCACTAGTGTTGCCCATGAGGTAACAACCGGAAACCGTAGTTTAGACAACAGGTCAATTGGCAATATGCAGATGGCTATGCAGTCAGGCTTTAAAACTGATTTAAATAGTAGTTACGCCTCTGGTGCTAGTAGCTATCAGCATATGGATGGCAGTCAAGAGAGAGTGCTTGGTGATGGTGGTTTGGTTATGCACGGTGATAGTAATAAGTCAGGAGGATCGGTTAAATTTAATTTAAGAAAGGATGCGGGGATTCAAGTGGCTAATGCTGCATCGGTCAATCAGTCATTACTTGAGGGTGATCAAAAAAGTTTTTCGAAAGCTGAGAAAGAAACTTTTTCAAATACAGCAAGTTTTGTTGCTCATCTAGCAAAAAGTGAGGATGAAACTGGGGCAAAAGATTATTCTGAACTAGGAGAAAATGCTGAGATGGTTCAAGCAATAGTAAGTCATGCTAGAGGGGTTGCGAAAACGAATGGGAAAAACTATGAACTAGCTGGAGCAATAGCTATTAAAGCTGGTATTGATGGTAAAATACCATTAGTAGGACCTAAAATACCATTAGTAGGGGAGGCAATGCCAGGAGTGACGGGCGGAATATCTATTGAGGGAACCGCGAGAAAAGCAAATACACATCAAACTACAGAAGAAACAAGAAGTAGTACAGATTCTAGCTACCAAGTTAAAAATGAAGACGTTGTACGCGCGTTTAGTTCAGAAGCTTGGCGTAAAGTGAAAAGTGTTAATACAGATTATGCAGATGATATCAGAAAAAGTCATACCACAGAAAAAGATCTTGCCTCTTCAATTAGCATTCGGTCTGAAAAAGCAAAGCAATATAATGAAACTTTCACTAAGTTAGAATCATCAAATATGTCTTTGGACCGTGATCATTATCATCAATTGCAAGCTAATGTAGCAAGTCAGTATCATGTACCTCAACAGGTGGCTCATAGAATGATCGAAAATGGGGATCCAAGGGTTGAGCTCGTTCATAAAGCTATGGTAACTCAGTTTGTCTCTGGTGCAAACAATCAGTTGCTGCAAGGAAAGCAAGCAGTTGATGATGAAACATATCAAGAGAAATCAAAAGCTTTTGATAAGAACCATAGTGGAAAGATTGATAGCAATCCGGCAGCGGAGATTAAGCAACATGCAATAAATCAAGGTTTTGGTACTACGGACCCTAAACAATTTTTAGATAAAAATACAAAGGATAAAGTCGAAAAATTTATGCGCGATAATAGTGTTAAGGTTAAAGAAGGTAAGGAAGAAGAAAAGCAGCAGAATGCACCAAAAAATCAAAAAGCTCGACAACATGAGCTTGCTAAACTCAAAAGAAAGAAGAAACACTAGCGTTTATTCGAGTGATCGTAATAAATGTTACCTGGTACATTTCTGTAACTAGGGTCATTCCAAGAAGCGTTTCTATATGAGGTTGAAGTAGGTAGTTTAGATTGCGGTGCATCTACAGGAACGATACCGGTTACATTTTGTTGGTAAGCATGTTTATTACATAAGATAGATATTGGACAATTGATGAATACAAAATATGAAAAAGGGATAAAAGTAATGAATAGAACTAAGAAACACGCAACAAATCGTTCTGAGATAATAGTAGGTAGATCAAACATTGTTAATCCACATACTATTATGGTAACTAGCAATACTATAGGTAATTTTGTTGGTAATCGATTGCTTAGGTCTTCGCCCCTAGCATTGATAAAAGTCCTGCCTTCAAGATATTGCACTTTGTTGAAACGAGTCATTATGTATGGAACAAACGTGATAGCGAGTAGGAATAATAAAGCGCTGTCGGTTTCTGATGATATTTGTGCTGCGATGCCTACTGCTATATATAGTGCGCAATTCCAGAAGTTATCGTGGGTTGCCAGTTTTGAGAAAATATTCATATCAATATTCAGCTTTAGTAGTTCCTTTGATTGTATAAGATTTACAGGCAAAATGAAAGCTAAATATGTATTAGAAGTAGTAAATTACATAAGCAATTACTCGATGCAGCGTATTTACAGATAAATCATAAATACCGATTATGTGTAAAGTTTTTACCATAATTTATACTCACTAAATGTATAAAAAAGGAAGGTCATATAATGTTTGAAAATTCAGTCCGCGGTGGTCAGATATTCTGGCACCAACTTACAATGTTTAAGCAGATATTGTTTCGATCTTTTTTCATGAGTCTGATTTTAGGTATGTTAGTTGCTTTAGTTACTACTGGGCCTAAATTCTCTGAATGTGACTTTACGGCTGCTCTAACCTATCAGAAGGCGGAAGTGACGCAGTGGATATATAGAAATAAACTTTTATTACATCAAGATATTAAGGCTTCTATAGCTACTATTGATGCTTATGATTCGAGGGGCCTTTATGCAAAGAATATAAAAGTGCATACTATTTTAAACCACGATAAGTTTAAAGCTGCACATAGTAAGGTAAAAAACCTTATCATTTCTTTGGCTTCAACTATTTTCGGACTATCTTGCTGGCTCATTATAATAATATTTACTTGTTGGTCAATTTTCGGCAGAAAGGCAAAAGAGACCAGATTACTTCGTGGGGGTACGGTTCTTAATGCTAAAGAGGTCGCTAAAATCTTATCGAGAAAAAAACTTTCTAGCTCATTTAAAATAGGTGATATGCCTTTAGTAAAGAATGCTGAAACTAAGCATATATTAGTGACTGGTGCTACGGGGGCTGGTAAGACCAATTTATTTCATACTATTCTTCCTCAAATAAGGAGTAAAAACCAACCAGCTTTGGTAATAGATCAAACTGGTGAGATGATCGAGTATTATTATGACCCAGAGCGTGGAGACGTTATATTTAATCCATTTGATTCAAGAAGCTATGAATGGGACTTTTGGCAAGAAATTGAAGAATTACCTAGATTAAATAGTGTTGCAAGTAGTATGTTTTCTAATACAAAGTCACACGATATGATGTGGAATAATACATCTAAACAAGTGTTTATTGATTGCGCTAGCTATATTAAAAGCGAGCCTTTACCTACTATCGCTAAATTATATGAGCTCATTGCTAGTACTCCTCTTCCTGAAGCTAGTAAAAAACTTCAGGGGTATGCTTCAAGTTCTTTGTTAAATCCAGCTGGCGATAGAACCGCAATGTCTATTAGGTCCAACACTATAGCTTTCATTAATTGGCTTGAATATTTACCAGAGACAGGGAAGAAACCAAAGTTTACGCTTAAACATTGGATACCAGAAACTATTAGTAAAGAGGGTAAGGATCCAAAGATTAATGGTAGGTGGTTATTCATTGCTGCGCGTCCTGAAGAGAGAACTTTGCTTCGTCCCCTACAAAGTTTAATGCTTGATTTAGCAATTCTTAGCCTTCAGAAGTTAGAGCCAGATCACAATAGACGTTTTTGGATTATAGCTGATGAGTTAGCGAGTCTGAAAAAGCTAGAGATATTACCACAATCTCTTGCTGAGGTGAGAAAATATGGTGGATGCATTATGACTGCTCTTCAGTCATTAAATCAGTTAAATGACATCTATGGACATAATGTTGCAAGTACGATGTTCGGCCAGTTTGCTACTAAGTTCATGTTTAGAACAAGTGAGCCTGCGATAGCTAGAATGATCTCAGAGATGTTTGGTAACATTGAATATAAAGAACAGCAACAGAATACTTCATATGGTGCTCATGAGCATAGAGATGGGATAAGTTATACCGAACAGGAGCGAAAAAAAGCTTTAATCACAGTTGATGATTTAGCTTCACTTGCTGATCTTGAATGTTTTGTAGAACTACCGGAACCTACGGCGCGGCTTGCAAGAATTAAAACTCCAAGAGTAATACTGAAAACTAAAAAACAGAGTAATGCTTTTAAAGGTGTAACAAACGTAGATGTAGTAGCTAAACCTATATCTAATGATATTTCGGCTGAAAATGAGAGTCAAATATTGAAGAATCAAATCAAAGCAAAAAGCAAAACGTCATTGATGGCCAGTCTACTACAAGAAGTTGAAGATGAGTATGATTCAGAATCACCGTTGGTCCCTGAGCACATTGATGACATAGACCTAGAGCAAGAAACTATTGATAAAACAAGAAATGCTGATTTATCAAAGTGAAGCAAATAATTTAAAATCAATGAAGAGGTAATATGCAAAGCAAGGATAATAAAGTGGTGAGTAAGGTATCAAAAAAAAAGTGCTCAGACGAAAATGAGAGCTTGATAGATGATAAAACAAACAAGGCTACAAATGTAAAGGCAGATATTACTGATAAAATAGAGTTAGTGATTCAGCAGTTGGAAGAGGTAATACTGCGGTTTGAGCAAGCTTCAAATAAATCTATTAATTCCTTGAGTGAGCCTTTAGAGGCTTTAAATAAAGTAAATTACGTTTTAAATAGAATTCCTGAGAAGATAGGAGAGAGTGTGAACGGACTGGTGCCTGAAATTAGTCAGGCAGTATACACTCAAATGTTAGATGATTTTGATAATGTGATGTCTGAACGGACAAAAAAGCTTGAGGATTTTGATAATAGGTTGGATGAAATGCTAATCAAGTTAGATAGTCATAATAAACAAACTTTTAAAAAGTCTCTATTAAAGTTCTTACTAAATGCCTGCATATTGGTTGGCATAGCAACAAGTACAACATATTTTATGTTACAGAAGTTTCCTTCAAAGATCATTATTAATGACAATAATAATATTGAGATTAGTGGCAGTGATGTTACTGTATGGGGTAAGGGTTTAAAGATCATAGAGAAGATTAAAGATAAAAAAGCTAACTAAGGGTGATTTTTGACTAATTAATTGATTTAGAGGAAAATATGGCTAATAAAAAGTATGTAAAAAAACTAAGTGTATTTTTCGTAGTATTTATTTTGGGTTTTGCTGTTGGGCGTTCGAATGATGATTTGGGGTATGTGTTTTTGTTTGATAAGATGGTATCAAATAATAATGCTACAAAGCTTGCAGCTAATTTAAATAATGTTGAACTATGTTTTACCCCAGCGAGTCAGTGCGCTGGAGTTGTTGTTAAGACGATTTTAGAGGCTAAGAAAAGCATATATGTACAAGCATATGGTTTGACGTCTTCTCCAATAGCAAAGGCATTAATTGCTGCTCACAAAAGTGGTGTCATAGTTAAGGTGTTATTAGATCGTACCAATATTAATAGTAAGAACTCAAGGATGAACGACCTTATAGAAGCTGGTATTGATGTTAAGATTGATAGAGTGCCGGGTATTGCTCATAACAAGGTAATGATTATAGATGAGAGTTATGTAGTCACAGGATCATTTAATTTTACTAATGCTGCTGATTTAAGAAATGCAGAGAATCTGCTGGTAATTAAAGATAAGAAGCTTGCTAAGGCTTATTTAGAGAATTGGCAAGCAAGAGAGCAAATTAATGTATTAAAAGGTAATTTATGACAAGAGATTCAGTGATTAGATTTGGTGTTAAGGTGCTGAAAGTACTGAAAATTCCGCTAATTTTTTTTACGATAGTGATAGGCGGACATGTACTATTTGAGCAGTATATAGGATTTGATGATGAAGGAAAATATAACTTACCAGCTCTGATGAATCATGCTTTTGGTTTGCCAGGCAAAGATAAACCATATTTTGTTAAAAGTGATGAGAGTGTGTTTAACTTTGATAAGAAAAACCTCTTTAAATATCAGTGTAAACCTTGGAAGAGATCAGAAGAAGAATCGCACCAATTACATGTGAAAAATTATCCGGAGTTAAGTTACGAAGATTTTCTTCAAGAGATGGATAAAAGGCATTTGGCTTATCTTGAAGATATTAAGCAGCGCTCCTACCGCGATTTGTCGCTTGAAGAAATTGAACAATTGCAGTGTGTGGAGTTTAGTGGAGCAAGTAGAAGTTCTAAGGATGCATTTAAGAGTAAGTTGCATAAGGAGCTCTGTAGTAATAGATATGTGTGTAAAATCAAGATTCTACTAGTAAATAGTTATGTATTAGAAGCAGGATTATTACATAAAATAGTCAAAATCCTTGAGAGACCGTGTGATTATATATCAGAGCCAAGAGCAGATATGTCAGAGTGGGATAAGCGGCAGATTGAATCATTGAAGGGTAGTTTTAGGTGTGAAAAAACATGGAGTAGGGTTGGTGAATATAAATATACATTGTTAGAAATAGTCGATTATGAGAATAAAGAAAATTACAATGTTGTAGTTGAAAGAAAAGATATTAAATAGGAGAATTTATCATGAGTAAAACTAAAGTTCAAAAAAGAAAGTATCTTAATAAAACAAAAGGTAATTTATGACAAGAGATTCACTCATTAGATTTTTTCTAAAGTTTTTGAAGGTACTTAAAATCCCTCTAATTGTTTTTATGGTCTTTATCGCTGGACATATAATATTTGAAAAGTATGTAGGATTTGATGATACAGGAAAATATGACTTACCAGCTCTGATGGACAATGCTTTTGGTTTGCCCGGCTCAGAGAAAAACTATTTTGTAAAAAAAACTGATTCAGTTTTTAATTTTGATAAGAAAAACCTCTTTAAATATCAGTGTAAACCTCGGAAGAGATCAGAAGAAGAATCACACAGATTACATGTAAAAAAGTATCCAGAGTTAAGTTATGAAGATTTTCTTCAA
>CAYTBU010000057.1:7452-7999 GCA_964436105.1 uncultured Rickettsiaceae bacterium
AGAAAGGTGATCTGGAATATTATCAACGTATACAGCGTTTTTACCCAGGCTTATCGTTTGAAGAAATTGAACAACTGAAATGTCTTGAGTTTAGAGGAGACAGCGTTAGTACTAAGCATAAGACTGAGTTACATAAAGAGCTTTGTAGTAATACATTTACATGTAAGATTAAGATTTTATTGGTCAATAGTTATGTATTAGAAGCTGGGTTGTTGCCTAAAATAGTTAAAATTTTAGAAAGGCCATGTGATCACATAGCTAAACCAAGTGTAGATATGTCAAAATCGGATAGAGAGCAAATTGAGTCATTGAGAGGACATTTTAGGTGTAAAGAAACTTGGGGCAGGATGGAGTACAAATATACGTTACTAGAACTAGTAGATTATGAGAATAAAAAAAATTACAGTGTTATCGTTGAAAGAAAAGATATTAAATAGGAGAATTTATCATGAGTAAAGCACAAACTTATCAAGAAGAATATGTATCTATTAAGGTTCTGTCGCATCTATTGTACTTGCAATTTAAAACCGTTACTATGAAATAAAAA
>CAYTBU010000058.1:0-7667 GCA_964436105.1 uncultured Rickettsiaceae bacterium
CATTTTATCGTCCAGTGGTGGCCCAGCATTAGGTTTACCGAATAAAGTATGAGGCTGAGAAGAAGTGATATTAGATTCTTTATTAAACGATCTATCATTTCTTTGGCCACTAGGAGAAGTTCCTGTCTTAGCTGCATTAGGATCAATAACAGGAGCTTGTGGCGCAGCTGCTAGATTTGCTGTTGACTCCTTCGACTCTATATTCGACTCCACGATTACATCAGACAATAACTTATTAAACCGACCACCCCTACTCGTGGGTAAAATTTTTGTTGTCGATACTTCTGACTCAGCAACGACCTTCAATGCTGTGGTATTATTTACGGCCTCAGCAACAGAAGTTGTAGCCCCCTTATGCTCACCACCCACTACAACCTGGGCAAGGGGTGGAGAATTAACTAACTGAGCTTCAGCAATAGGTAGAATGTTAGGAGTCTTTTTATACGAATTATCTGCCTCTCCAGCAACATCAGCGCCTTTTTCTCGCCCCCCTCTCCTCATCACAGAAGAGAGTAACTCACTAAACTTACGCGAAACCCATGATTTTGGCCCCTCTTTAGTAGAGGGAGGCGGCAAATCACTATCACCCACAGGCACAGCCACTACAGCAGGAGCATTAGATACTATCACACGTTCATCTGCGGGCACAGCGATAACATCAGCATATTGACTAATCTTCTTGTTGCCCTTACCTTGTGCAGACCCTGCTGTTACATCATTGTTTCTTATAACCCCCTCCCGCAATCTTGCCACAAATCCTTTTTTAAGAGACCCTTCTGTGTTTTTCTTATCATGCTTAGGTGTAACTGCCTGTATTTTGATTGCTGCTTCATTTTGTTTAGCAAGATCCTCTTCAGAGGTAATTAAAGAAATGACACTTTTTATCTGCGACGGATCCTGGCTTGCCCCACCTCGCGCAGGCGAAACAACATCCTCATTATCCTGAACAAGATCCTCTGTTTTGTCTTCGATAATTACAACTGGCCGCTGCGGAATGGATGCTACTATTGCTTGATAAGCATTCCTGGTTATAACCGCCGTTACTTCTTGGCTAGCGTTAGCACTACTACCTAAAGGCTTTTGTTTAGCAGGCTCTGCATTTTGTTTAGTAAGATCCTCTGTAGAGTCGGTAACAGAAATGCCCCCTTCTATCTTCGCAGCCTGCTGATTTGCCCCACCTCGCTCAAGCTTCAGCACCTCTTCGCCACCACTGCCTGGAGCAATATCTTCTGCTTCACTATATTTTTTCCTTGTTTTTAAACGAATCTTGCTAGGATCTTTTGTGCCCGAACCATCATCTTTGGAACCTGTTTTAATAGCTGCTGCATTTTGTTTAGTAAGATCCTCTTCAGAGGTAGTGAAAGAAATGACACTTTTTATCTTCGACGGACCCTGGCTTGCCCCACCTCGCTCAAGCTTCAGCACCTCTTCGCCACCACTGCCTGGAGTAATATCTTCTGCTTCACTATATTTTTTCCTTGTTTTTAAACGAATCTTGCTAGGATCTTTTGTGCCCGAACCATCATCTTTGGAACCTGTTATAATAGCTGCTGCATTTTGTTTAGCAAGATCCTCTTCAGAGGTAATTAAAGAAATGACACTTTTTATCTGCGACGGATCCTGGCTTGCCCCACCTCGCGCAGGCGAAACAACATCCTCATTATCCTGAACAAGACCAGAACCTTGCTCCTCTTTTTCTGCAGTAGGGGGATAATTTTTAACATTAATGGTATATCCACTATAATGCTCAACCTTCGACAAGGGGGCTTTTAATGGCGGATACCAATTTCCATCTTGACGAGATAGTGATTCTGGCTTTTTTCGACTACTTTTTTTTAAAATAATATCCCAAGCCTCTCCCCCTTTCGGCTTTATAATATCTGTTTTTTCTTCTTCATATACTACTTCTGTGGTTCTTTTGTCGCTAGTGCCTGAAGGCTTTTGTTTATAAAGTTCCTCAGAGGTGGTGGCAGAAAATTGCCCCTCTATCTTCGAAGGCCCCTGCTGGTTTACCACGCCTCGCTCAATCGCACCTTTTCCTTG
Organism: uncultured Rickettsiaceae bacterium; assembly: GCA_964436105.1. Lineage (GTDB taxonomy): Bacteria > Pseudomonadota > Alphaproteobacteria > Rickettsiales > Rickettsiaceae > JAGOJE01. Next base: position 2,044 of record CAYTBU010000058.1, read on the forward strand.
GCCGTAACCGCCTGGAGTAATATCTTCTTTACCATCTGTCTCTTGCCGCCCAACAGCTGGTTTATTTTGATGTTGCCGATACGCTCTCTGTATAACCGCCGCTGCTCCATTTTGTTTAGTAAGATCCTCAGAGTCGGTGGCAGAAAATTGCCCCTCTATCTTCGAAGGCCCCTGCTGGTTTACCACGCCTCGCTCAATCGCACCTTTTCCTTGGCCGTAACCGCCTGGAGTAATATCTTCTGTGGATTCGGTGGCAAAAATCCCCCTCTCCTTCTTCGCAGCCTGATTTCTCGCCCCACCTCGCTCTCTCAAAACAACGCGATCATTAGCCTGCTCTAGGTTAGGACCTCGCTCCTCAAGCTCACTCTCACGATTCTGCCGTAATTGTTTGCGTAACCCAGGTAAATTACTAACTTTAGAGATGCATGGTTGGTCGTCAAAATCTTTCACTGCCACTGGTGGCGTTATAATATCCACCAACTTACCATTTTCATCATAGAAAAAAAGGTCATATACCGCCGATTCCTCCGACATATTTTCGTTATTGTTATTCCTTTTATGAGCAAAAGATAAGGTAAGCGGCCCTTGCCCAGCTTCTAGGTTTAACGGAGGGGTGATCTGCCCATTTTTATCACGATGCAGGACTAAAGGTTTTTTTTCGTCCCAGGTGCCAATCTCTATCTCACCTTTGTCATTTGGCTTAAGCTCTTGAAAATTATCTTTATCATTCCGCATTTCCTTTGAAAGATTACGCGTTAAATCATTAAGCTTGGTTTGTATTTCGAGAGATTCCTTAAAGAGTTCTTGACTTTCTACTTCGGGCATTTGATCCAAAAACTCTCTTACCCATCTTGGATCTGGTTTTTGCTCTGCTTTAACTTCAGGAGTAGATATATCGTTATTAGATGTAGCGGTATTAGGCCTTTCATTATCAGCTTTATCAGCACTATTAGGTCTAGGGGTGAATTTTTGTTTGAACTCCTCTAATTTTTTATCATTTATTCCAGGGAATTTCTTATTTTTTTCTAAGAGCTTCTCTAATTCTTCATCATGCTGCCGTATTAAATCACTAACATTGCCAAAATACACTCCGCCAAAACTAGCTTGCTCCTCGATTTCATTGGAGTTATTTCGTCTCCCCCCTACCACTTCCTTTAACTCTTCTGCTTCTAAATCGGCTAACGCTTGTTGTTCTGAGGTCTTTGCCACGACTACACACTTAATAGATTGATCTTGCCTCAATCATAGCATTAAAGATGTTTTTGCCCCAAGGAAGATAGAATAATAGGAATATAAAAAGCTGATATTGTGGCTTAAAAGTCAAAGGAGGGCGTAATGATCTAGCTTTACAGTTTTTGTTTTACTAGATAACTACGTTGATGCTTGCGGGTGACTGGCGTTATGAACCTATCGTCACGCGAGAGCGCTAGCGTCGCCATCCAGTTTTATGTTCGTTATTTTTCTGGATCACGGCGTCACTACCTTCCTCGTGATGACGGGTTGTTGTTCGCTGGATCACGACTTCACTTGCGTTCCTCGCGGGTGACGGGTTATTGCCTCCCCCTAATCATCACTCAGCTTTTTTCTTTTTACGAGGTTTTGGCTCTTTAGGCTCTTCCTCTTCTACAACCTCATCTACAGGGCCAGCATCTTTTTCAACCTCTTCTACTGGAGCTTCAATTGGGGCTTCCACTTCAGAACCTTCTGCCGCTGGATCAGCTGCTTCAGCACCATCTTGCTGAGCCGCTCCAAGGGCGTAAACACACAATTCTTCAAAAGAGACTTTGTTCTTCTCAGCCAAATCTTTAAGTTTAGAAATTGCATCCATCACTTGCGCAGGGATTGTACCACCACGTTCTTTTGAAAGCCACTCGCCTTGAAAATGTAATGGATGATGACCTGGCTCAGGTTGACCAACATAAATAGTAAATGGCGCCATCTGACCACCAAAATCACAATTAATAGTAAACTTTTTCATAATACCTCGTATCTTAGAAGTTATTGTAAGACTTATTTGATAATATGGTCAAGAATATTCAAAAGATAAAGTGCTTAGTTTTAATAGGTTGTGGCTAAATGTCTGTTTTTTATTAGGTAATAAGGCTTCGTCATCATGAGGCGCACATGTCCTCGCCCGCCTGTTTACCGTCATGGCGAGGGGGTCATCAGCAGGGCGGGGCCATCTAGTTAATTTACTTTACTTATAACTTATAGCTCAGGTGGCTATAAAGATAGACATTTTGACTATCTTACTGGATTGCCGCAGAGCTTTGACCTCATCGCAATGACAGATCGTATAATCACCGTCTCACTTTAAATTACTGAACGATATTTTGACCTTTTTCTTCTTCCATCATTTTGCGATGGAATAGAGATCCGAAGTCGATTGGATCGATCATTAGAGCCTGAAAGCCGCCATCTTGAGTCACATCTGCAATAATTTTACGTGCAAATGGGAAGATCATTGATGGACAATGAATCGATAAGATTGGCTTCTCATCTTCTTCTGGAATATCAATTAAGGTAAAGACCCCTGCATATAATAACTCAACAACAAACAAAGTATTATCCCCTTCTGTTGCGCTAGCTTCAATATGCAAAGCAACTTCAAAAACATTATCTTCAGGAAGTCTGGTAATGTTTACATCTAATGTTGAAAGCTTGACCTCTGGCGAAGACGCCATGGTAAGGCTAGCTGGCGCGCCAGGGTTTTCGAAAGATAGATCCTTAACATATTGTGCGTTAATAGATACATGTGGTCTTAATTCTTTTGATTCAGTCATAATTATCCTTATAATTAAATTTTAGGCAAAGTCACGCCCGTTTGTTTCATATATTTCCCATTACGATCAGCATATGACGTTTCGCATATTTGATCGCCTTTAAAGAAAAGGAACTGACACGCCCCCTCACCCGCATAGATTTTGGCTGGCAATGGGGTAGTATTAGAAAATTCTAAAGTCACATGCCCTTCCCACTCCGGCTCAAGCGGCGTAACGTTAACAATAATTCCACATCTTGCATAAGTAGATTTTCCTAAACAAACCACCAAAACATCGCGTGGAATTTTAAAATATTCTACCGTCCTAGCAAGAGCAAAGCTATTAGGTGGTATGATGCAAACATCAGTCTTACGATTTACAAAATTTCTATCATCAAAGTTTTTAGGATCAATGATCGATGAATCTACATTCGTAAAAATTTTAAACTCATCAGCTACCCTCGCATCATAGCCATAAGAAGATAGTCCATAAGAAACTATTCTTTCTTGATTAGAAGATGCCTTAATTTGAGAGCCCTCAAAAGGAGAAATCATCTCATGATTTAAGCACATCTCTCTTATCCATTTATCGGACATTACAGACATTTCTAAACACCCTAATGTATAAATTTATATATTAATGTAACATCTAGGAAAATCTCTAATTTGTCAACTTGAAAAGACTTGCTTTAGATTATTGAATTGCTTTATAAAACAAAGAAACAACACGTAAGGAATAGATAATATGCCATCCACTGCCAACGAATATTACAAGAGAGGAATAGAATCGATTCAAAAAAAAGACTGGCAAGGAGCTCTAGTAGAATTCGATGAAGCATTAAAGCTAGAGCCTAATAACATAGAATCTTTACAAGGAAAAGCGATGTCTCTTCTGTGGTTACATAAACATGAAGAGGCCATAACAATCATATTATCCGCGCTTGCCTTAAATAATATGAGCTCAGATTTACATTACCTTGCATCAATTATATATTTAGCACAAAAAGATCTAGATCATGCGCAAGAAAGATTACTTGATGCACTTCTTCTGGACCCTAGCTCTGCCACAATTTACCACACCCAAGGCGTGATGATGCTTAAGAAAAAAAACTATAGCGAGGCTATCAAATATTTAGATATAGCGATAGATAAAACACCCGAAGATTGTCAATATCACTATACTAAAGGAACTGTATTAATGAAATCGGAAAATTGGCAGGATGCAAAATTATCTTTTCAAAAAATTATAGAACTTGAACCAAGCTATACCGGAGCAGAAGAGCGACTAAATTATTGCGACGCAAAACTACTAGGGGTTACAGATCAAGAATGTCATTAACTATTTTGACACAATAAAATTAAATATTATGAAAAACTTCTAAAAAACTTGATTTTTCTGTTCTCTGGCTCTATGTTTAGCGAGTAAGATATCAATATATTACAAAAAAGTAATTAGCTAGGAATTAAGGAGCCTCGAAGTCCGATGTCAGAAGATAACAAAGTAGATCCAGTTGATATATATGTAGGCAAGCGCCTAAAATCGCGCAGATTAATGCTTGGGCTCAGTCAAAATGACCTAGGAGACGCTGTAAATGTTAGCATACAGCAAATTCAAAAGTACGAAAGAGCGACCAACAGAATCTCTAGCAGCAAGCTATATAACCTTGCTAAATTTTTACGCGTACCAGTATCATATTTCTTTGCTAATGACCTAGAACCACTAAATGTACCAGGATTCGCTGAAGAACAAACAAATTTTGAAGCTAATGATCCAAATAATGTACCAGAAAAAGAAATTATGACTTTAGCGCGCCATTACTCAGGTATAAAAGATCCACAAGTAAGAAAGAAAGTTCTTGATCTTGTTAAAACATTTACTAATACAATCACAAAGGCTCTACTAGTGGAATAGGCTTAGAAATCGCTCATAAATTAGCAGCAGACGGATACAATATAGTCCTAAATGGCTTTGCCGACACCACATTAATAACCAAACTCATCAATGAATTCTCTACAAATTATGACACTGGATGCATCTACCACCCAGCGGACATAAGCAAGCCCGAAGAGATTAAAGCCTTAATAACAGAAGCGGCTCATGTATTTGGAAGTATCGATATTCTTATTAATAATGCTGGCATTCAACATGTAGCACCAATAGATGAATTTCCAGAAGACAAACTTGAAGCTATTATACGCATTGACTTACTTGGAGCTTTTTATACAATAAAATATGCATTACCTCATATGAAACAAAAACAATGGGGCAGAATCATCAATATTTCATCGGCACATGGATTAGTAGCCTCTCCATTTAAAGCGCCTTATGTAGCAGCAAAGCATGGCTTAATTGGCCTCAGCAAATCTGTAGCTTTAGAGGTGGCAGAGCAAGGAATAACCGTAAACAGCATATGCCCGGGGTATGTCAAAACCCCGCTTGTACTAGGCCAGATAGCTGATACAGCAAAAGCTAGGGGTATAAGCGAAGAAAGCGCTCTTAGAGACGTTATCTTAGGCCAACAAGCAACAAAAAAATTCGTTGAAACCACAGAAATAGCTGCTATCGTTTCATTCTTATGCTCTAATGACGCTAAATCCATCACTGGATCATCAATGGTAGTTGATGGCGGATGGACAGCTCACTAAGAATTTTATCAATTAACACGATTCTAAAACAGATTATGAAAATCAAATCTATATTAGCAGCTGTATTGCTTTTCAATCTTACACTTGCATCATCCGTTTTAGCTGAAGAGCAAAATGATGATAATTATCATTATAATTTTTCGATTGATCGAAACAACCAAACCGCATTTACTGGCGCTGATTTATCGTTCTCTATGATTGAAACATATAGATTTAT